>JBAUUM010000944.1:0-25176 GCA_049582705.1 Actinocatenispora sp. | reverse complement strand
CGGCGGCCTCGAACCAGAAGCGCTGCCGCTGCCACGGATAGCCGGGCAGCGTCACGTGCTGCGGTCGTGGCTCGCCGAACAGCTCACGCCACGGCACCGGGAAGCCGGTGCGGTGCAGCGTGCCGACCGCGTCGAGCATGGTGGCGAGTTCGGGCTCCCCGCGGCGCAGGCTGAACACGGCAGCGCCGTCGACGCGGGCGATGCTCAGGCACTCCTTGATCGCGGCGAGCAGGATCGGGTGCGGGCTGACCTCGACGAACACGGTGTCCTGCGCGCGGGCCAGTTCGTCGACCACGGCGCCGAAGCGGACCGGTTCGCGCAGGTTGCGCACCCAGTACGTGCCGTCGAGTTCGGCGCCCTGCCGGGCCTCCTGGTCGACCGTGGAGAACAGCGGGATGTCGCCGTCGGTGGGGTCGAGGTCCTTGAGCGCGGTGAGCAGGTCCTCGCGCAGCGGGTCCATCTGCGGGCTGTGCGAGGCGACGTCCACCTTGACCATGCGGGTGAACACGCCCCGCCCGTCCAGGGTGGCGGCGATTCCCTCGAGTACGGCTGGATCGCCGGACAGTACGGTGGAGGTCGGGCTGTTGGAGACGGCGACCGAGACCTTGTTCTCGTGGCCGGCCAGTTCCCGCTCGGCGTCCTCGACGGACAGTTCCACGTTCAGCATGGCGCCGCGCCCGGCGACGCCACGCAGCAGACTGCTGCGCCGGCAGATGACCGCACCGGCGTCGCGGCGGCTCAGCGCACCGGACGCGCAGGCCGCGGCGACCTCGCCCATGCTGTGCCCGACGACCACGTCGGGGGAGATGCCCCAGCTGCGCCACAGTCCGGTCAGCGCCGTCTGCATGGCCCACAGCGTCGGCTGGATCAGGTCGATGCCGGAGAACTCGTCGTCGGAGTTGAGCCGGTCGATCAGCGACCAGCCGGCCTCCTCGGCGATGATCCGGTCGCAGTCGGCGATGATCTCCCGGAACACCGGGGAGGTGGCCATCAGCTCGCGGCCCATGCCGACCCACTGCGAGCCCTGACCCGGGTAGACGAACACGACCTTCGGTCGCTCCGGCCGGTCCGCCGGGTCCGGTACGCCCTGCGCGGTGCCCATCCGGGCGCTCGCCTCGCCGGCCAGGAACGCGCTGAGCTGGTCGGTGATCTCCTGGTGCGAATGGCCGACCGCGGTGAGCCGGTTGTCGTGGTGCCGGCGCCGGGCGGCGGCCGAGTGGCAGATGTCGCGCAGCGCCAGGTCCCGTCCGGTGCCGTCCGGCCCGAGGTAGGCGACGTACCGCTCGACCAGCGCCCGCAGCCCGTCCGGGCTGGGCGCGGACAGCGTCAGCAGCTGCGCGGTGTCCCCGGGGGTGTCGTCGGCCTCGTCCGCGACGTCGTCGGCGGCCGGCTGGTACTCGCCGAGCACGACGTGCGCGTTGGTGCCGGAGATGCCGAACGAGCTGACACCGGCCAGGCCGGGCCGCCCCGTGTCGGGCCACTCGGTGGCCTCGCTTGTGATCTGCAGCGGTACGTCCGCCCAGGCCACCCGCTCGGTGAGCTGGTCGGCGTGCAGACTCGCCGGGATCTGCCGGTGCCGCAGGCAGAGGATGGTCTTGATCAGGCCCGCCATCCCGGCGGCGGCCTCGGTGTGTCCGATGTTCGTCTTGACCGAGCCGACCAGACACGGCCGGTCGGCCTCCCGGCCGGGGCCCAGGACGGTGGCCAGGCTGCCCAGTTCGACCGGGTCGCCGGCCGGGGTGCCGGTGCCGTGTGCCTCGACGTAGTCGACGAGGGCGGGGTCGACGTCGGCGCTCCGGTACGCCGCGCGCAGCGTGTCCTCCTGGCCCGACTGCGACGGGGTCATCATGTAGTCGTTGGACTGGCCGTCGCTGCTCATCGCCGTGCCGTACAGCACGGCGTGGATCCGGTCGCCGTCGGCGACGGCGCGGTCCAGCGGCTTGAGCAGGACGACGCCGACGCCCTCGCTGCGTACGAACCCGTCGGCGGCCGAGCTGGCGAACTTGCACCGGCCGTCCGGCGACAGCATCTTCGCCTGCGAGAACGGGATGCTCTCCTCGGACAGCAGTACCAGGTTGACCCCGGCCGCCAGGGCCAGCGCCGACTCGCCGGAACACAGGCTCTGGTACGCCAGGTGCAGTGCGACCAGCGACGAGGAGCACGCGGTGTCCACGGTCGTGCTGGGGCCGCGCAGGTCGAACGCGAACGACAGCCGGCCGGACAGGATGCTGCGCGTGCCACCGGACATCGCGTACACGTCGAGCACGCCCGCGTCGCGCATCATGTCCCAGTACGCGCCGGCCATGGCGCCGACGAAGACGCCGGTGCGGCTGCCGGTGAGCTCGGCGGGGGTCAGTCCGGCGTCCTCGATGGCCTCACCGGCGGTCTCCAGCAGCAGCCGCTGCTGCGGGTCCATCTCGGCGGCCTCACGCGGGGCCAGGCCGAAGTACCCGGCGTCGAACTCGTCGATGTGCTCGAGGAACCCGCCGCGCCTGCTGACCAGGCGGTTCGGCGTGCCGGGTCGCGGATCGTAGACGGCGTCGAGGTCGAAGCGCTCCGCCGGCACCTCGGTGAGCGACTCCCGCCCGGCGGCCATCAGGTCCCACAGCTCGTCGGCGCCGCGTGCGCCGGGGAAGCGGCAACCGATTCCGACGACCGCGACCGGTGTGCCCCCGGGCACCTGCGGCTCCGTCCTGCGACGGGACCTGGTGCCCTTCCGTGACGGGCGCTGCGCGGTGGCGGGCTTCGGTGTCCTGGGCATCTTCCTACCTCTCGACCACCGCGGCCCGCTGCGCACGGCTGCGGGACGGTCGGCGCGTTAAGTGGGAAACAGAGTCTCCCGGTCAATCCTGCCGGGCATGCCTTGAAACGCCCTAGAAGTCCTGCTGAACATGGCGAATGGCCGGGTCACGACGGGTGGGTGGGCTGCCTGGACGCCCGGTCGGGACCCGGTGGAACGGAACCGCGCCGGACGCGGCGCGGTTCCGTCGGTACCGCATGTCGACGGTCAGTGCGCGGGATGCTTCTCCCAGTGCCGACGCAGGTGCGGTACGAGCTCGGCGGCCCGCTCGTCGGGGTAGAACAGGTGCGCGCCGTCGATCTCGACGACCTCGGTGACGCCGGGGATCGTGTCCCGCAGCCAGTACGCCCACCGGGTCTCGAAGAACGCGTCGTCGGTGCCCCACGCGACCAGCGTCGGCACCTCCAACTTGCGCAGCTCCGGCTCCACGGCGAGCAGGTCCTTCGCGTGCAGCGAGGACACCCACCGCTGAAACTGCCTGGCCCGCTCCTTGGTGCCCAGCACCGGTTCCAGGTACGCGAGGAGCATCTCGTCGGAGAGCCGGTCCGGGTACTGGTAGCCCTTGCCGAACACGTTCGCGCGGGCCTTGGCCGGGTCGCGCACCATCCGCGGCCCCATCAGGGCCAGCAGGCCCGTCCTGGCGAGCAGTACGGTCGGCTTGAACGCCTTCGGCGGGATGTTGTCGTGCGTCTCGCAGTTGGTCAGGGTGAAGGTGGCGAGCCGTTCCTTGTGGTGCACCGCGAAGACCTGGGAGACCGCGCCGCCGGTGTCGTTGGCCACCAGGTCGAGGCCGGTCAGGTCCAGTTCGGCGCAGAGGTCCTCGACCACCTGGGCCAGGCCCGGCAGGGTCAGGTCCTGGTCGGGCCGGATCGGCGAGTGGCCGTGCAGCGGCAGGTCGAGCGCGATGCAGCGCCGCTCGCCGGCCAGTTCACCGATGACGTTGCGCCACAGGTACGCGTTGGTGCCGACGCCGTGCACGAACAGTGCCGGCCGTCCGGTGCCGACGTCGACGTAGCTGACGTCACCCGACGCGGTGTGCGCCGTCCGGCGGTGACTGTCGTACTCCTTGAGGTCCATGCGGTCCTTCCTGCGATCGGTCGACGAACCGGTGATAGCCCTGTCACGCTACGGAGTGAGGCCCATGGCCTGGCGGAGCTGGGCCACCATTCCCTCCAGCTGCTCCTCGGTGACGGGCACCCCGGGCAGTCGGGAGACCCGACGCAGCGGCATCGGGGCGATCATCGCCATCGTGCTCTGGTCCGACCCGTCACCGGTCTCCCCGGTGGCCGCGAAGCCCTGCATCAGCGCCGGCCCGGCGACGGGATGTTCCAGCCACTCCCGCACCGTCGAGTCGATGGTCAGGTCGGCGGGAGCCGCGTCCCCGGTCACGCCGACGGTGGCGGACAGTACGACGTCGGCGGCGGAGCGGGCCACCTGCACCTCGTGGTCGCCGGCGGCGACGACCCACTGGCCCGCCCCGACGTGGTAGTACGCGAACGCGCGGCGCTCCAGCGTGAGCCGTACCCGGCGCGACTCGCCCGGCGCCAGGTCGACCTTGGCGAAGGCGCGCAGCTCACGGGCGGGGGAGCGGACCGGCCGGGACGGCGGCGCCACGTACACCTGCACCACGTCCTTGCCGGCCGTCGTGCCGGTGTTGGTGACCAGCACCGAGACGGACACCGCGCCGTCCGCCGCGACCTCCGTCGCCAGCTCCGACCAGTCGAACGTGGTGTAGCTCAGCCCGTGCCCGAACGGGTAGCGGACCTCGCGCCCGGTGCTCTGGTAGTGGCGGTAGCCCACGAACACGCCCTCGCCGTACCGGACGTGGCCGCCCTCGCCGGGGTAGTTCAGGTACGCGGGGGTGTCGGACAGCCGCAGCGGAATCGTCTCGGCGAGCCGGCCGGACGGGTTCACAGCGCCGAACAGTACGTCGGCGACCGCCCCGCCGCCGGCCTGGCCGAGCAGCCATGCCTCCACCACGGCCGGCACCGCGTCGTGCCAGGCCTCCAGCGAGACGAC
This sequence comes from Actinocatenispora sp., assembly GCA_049582705.1. Classification (GTDB taxonomy): domain Bacteria; phylum Actinomycetota; class Actinomycetes; order Mycobacteriales; family Micromonosporaceae; genus Actinocatenispora. The sequence goes on along the minus strand of JBAUUM010000944.1, from coordinate 20,357 downwards.
CGAGCCGTTGGACAGCACCACGACCGTACGGGGGTTCACCGCGGCGACCGCGCGGACCAGCGCGTCCTGCTCCGCGGGCAGGTCGATGTGCTGCCGGTCGTAGCTCTCCGACTCGGCGCCGTCCGGCAGCCCGACGAAGACCAGCGCGACGTCCGCCGTGCGGGCCACCTCCACGGCCTCGGCGACGAGATCCGTGGCCGGGTCCGTGACCGGTGCTGCTGTCGGGTCCGCGCCGTCGAGCCGGTACCCGGGGGCGAACGCGACCCGGGAGCCGGTGCGCTGCGCCGCCGCGGTCACCGCGTCCAGCGCGTTGTCCACCCGCGTCGGGTTGACCTGGGAGCTGCCCGCGCCCTGGAACCGCGGCGTGCGGGCGAACTCGCCGACGACGCCGATGGTGAGGTCGGAGCCGGTCAGCGGCAGGATGTCGCCGTCGTTCTTGAGCAGCACGATCGAGTCGGCGGCCGCCGCGCGGGCCAGCTCGTGGTGCGCGTCGTCGTGCGTGCCGGGCTCGATCGCCGGATGCGCCCGGCCGGCCTCCTCGTGCGCCTCGACCAGGCGCAGCACCCGCAGTACGGCGTCGTCGAGGACCGCCTCGTCCAGGCTGCCGTCCCGTACCGCCGCCACGATGCGCTCGTCGTTGCCCGCCGCGCCCGGCATCTCCAGGTCGAGCCCGGCGGCCAGCCCCGCCACCCGGCTGTTGACGGCGAGCCAGTCGGACACCACCGCGCCGGTGAAGCCCCACTCGCCGCGCAGTACGGAGCGCAGCAGCCATGGGTTCTCGCACGACCAGACACCGTTGATCTTGTTGTAGGACGCCATCACCAGCCAGGGCTGCGCCTCGCGGACCACCGTCTCGAACGCGTTGAGGTAGATCTCGCGGAGGGTGCGCTCGTCCACGTCGGAGCTGACCACCATCCGGTCGGTCTCCTGGTTGTTCGCCGCGAAGTGCTTCACGACCGTGCCGACGCCCTCGCTCTGCACGCCGCGCACCAGCGCCGCGCCGAGCTGCCCGGCCACGTGCGGGTCCTCGGAGAAGTACTCGAAGTTGCGGCCGCACAGCGGGGACCGCTTGATGTTGACGCCGGGGCCGAGCAGCACCGCGACGTCGCGGGCCCGGGCCTCCCGGCCCAGCGCGGCGCCGACCCGGCCGAGCAGGTCGACGTCCCAGGTGGAGGCGAGGGCGACGGCGGGCGGGAAGCAGGTCGCGGGATGGGTGCCGGTCATGCCGGGGTGGTCGGCGCTCGCGCGTTGCTTGCGCAGGCCGTGCGAACCGTCGGCCAGTTCCAGGGACGCGATGCCGAGCCGGTCGACGGCCTTGGTGGACCAGTAGTCCGAGCCGGAGGCCAGCGACGCCTTCTCCTCCAGGGTCAGCTGCGCGACGAGCTTGTCGACATTCGTGTCACTGATCGTCATCGTTCCACTCCCCGCTCGACAGTGGCGGCAACGATAGCAGCGGCGTGGGTGCCGTCCGGCCCCGCGAAGCCGCTCGTCGGGCGGCTACCGGAACGCTGGAACCGCAGGTCAGTGACGACTTCCGCGCATCGGTACGGCACCGCCGGCGCGGCCCTGCGGCGGCGTTCCAACCGATCCTCAACCGAAGCCCAGTCCGGCCTGGACCGTCGAGGAGTTTCACCGGGTAAGTTGACGACGATCTGGGGCCCGTGAACAGGACCGGGATCCGATACCGCACCGGACCGCCGCGCCGCGGATCGCTGGACGAATCGGTGGGATCCCCGCGGTACCACGGTCCCGCTCGGGGGCGCTCTGTCGCGGTACAGCGGCGACGGCGCGAGGCAACGACAGGCGAGAGGATACGTCATGCGAGTCGGGGACGTGTATTTCACCGGACTGGGTGTCATGCAGCCCAAGCGGGTGAGTGCCCGGGAGGCCGTGGCCAAGGGCTGGTACGACGAGACCGCGTACAAGGAGAACGGCCTGACCGCGGTGTGCGTCGCCGGTGAGATCTCGCCGCCCGAGATGGCGGTGATCGCCGCCAGGCACGCGTTCGCCCGGTCCGGCGAGGACCCGAAGGACGTCGGCGCGCTCTTCCATTCCTCGGCGTTCCTGCAGGGCCCGGAGATGTGGCTGCCCGGCTACTACATCCAGCGTGAGCTGATCGGCGGCCGGGTGCCGGCGTTCGAGATCCGGTTGGGCTGCAACGGCCTGTTCGGTTCGCTGGAGCTGGCCACCTGCCGGATGGCGGTCATGCCGCACGACCAGACGGTACTGGTCACCACGGCCGACAACATGGAGTCGCCGCTGCTGAACCGGTGGAACGTGCAGCCCGGCTTCCTGATCGGGGACGCCGGCTCGTCGGTGATCCTGTCCCGCCGACCCGGCTTCGCCCGACTGCTGTCCGTGGGCACCAGCGCCGTGTCCGAACTGGAGCAGCTGCACCGCGGCAACGAGCCGCTGTTCCCGCCGGGCGCGTCCTCCGGCCGGAAGATCGACATGACCGAGCGGGCGATCTACTTCCGCGACAACGTCATGGACCTGACCACGCTGGCGGAGCTGGGCAACGAGGCGCTGAAGGACCTGACCGCGCAGGTCCTGGACGAGGCCGACACCAAGCCCGACGAGATCGCCCGGATCGCGTACAACAACACCGCCGGCTACTTCCTGGAGCACCTGGTGCTCAAGCCGCTGAACTACACGTTCGCGCAGTCGACGTTCAAGTTCGGTTCCGGCATCGGCCACACCGGCGCCAGCGACCAGCTGCTGTCCCTGAACTACCTGCTGACCACGGGCGGGGTCAAGCCCGGGGACCGGGTCCTGCTGTCGGGTGGCGCGCCGGGCTACTCGCTGGCCTGCGCCGTCGTGGAGATCCTCGAGATCCCCGACTGGAAGGACTGACCCTCCGAGTCGACCCGGTGCCCGTTCCCTCCGGGGGACGGGCACCGTCGTGTGTGGACGGTCCGGGCTACCGCCCGTCGACCTCCGCCGCGTACCGGGCCACGTACGACTCCAGCTCGTCCGCGGCGGCCGGGGTGCCGTCCCGCTCGGCGCGCACGGCCCGGCCGAGCGCCGCGGCCCGCTCCCGTACCGGATCGGTGAGCAGCCGGCGCATCCCGTCGCGCAGCACGTCCTCGTCGAGCTGGTGGAACCGTACGTGCGTGCCGATGCCGAGGCGGGCCACCTGCTCGCCCCAGAACGGCTGGTCGAAGAACGACGAGCAGACCATCGTGGGGATCCCGGCCCGTACCCCGGACGCGGTGATCGACGCGCTGCCGTGGTGCACCACCAGCGCGCAGCGGGGCAGCACCACGTCGTATTCCACATAGGACACGAGGCGCACGTCCGGGTCCGGCGAGGACGTGGGGCCGGACAGCCCCCAGCCGGTGGCGACGATCGCGCGCACGCCCAGCTCCCGGCAGACCCGGCCGATGCTGGCCAACATCGCGGGCTGGTCCTCGGCGAACGTGCTGCCGAACGTGAGGAAGGCCGGCGGGGTGCCGGCGTCCAGCCACGCCATCAGGTCCGGATCCATCGAGTCGGTGCCAGACGCGGCCAGGTCCTCGCGGCTGAACCGCAGGTCACCGACCATGGGACGGAACTCGTCGAAGGACAGCCCCGGGAACATCGCCCCCGAGTACGTCTGGAGTTCCAGCGGCCGGCGCGGACTGGTCGGCGGCACCGGGCGGGGCGGACCCAGCGGCAGCCCCAGCCGGGTACGGAACCGTTCCGCCGGGCCGCGCATGTGCTGCCAGTTCAACCGTTCGAACTGCCGGTAGGTGGCGCGGTTCTTGCCCTCGGTCGGCAGCGGCTCGGTGGTGATCAGCGGGTGCGGCACCACGCCGTTGGCCCGGCGGGGGAAGCAGTCCTGGATGATCACCGGGACATGCCAGGCCTCGCCCAGCGCGACGGCGCGGTTCTCCAGCAGGACGTTCGCCACGATCGCGTCGGCGCCCTCGCAGACCTCGATAGTCTCGGTGTCGAGCTGCTCGGAGTACTGGTCGGTGATCTCGTACATCCGGCCGGTGAACGACTCCGCGTCGCCGGACCGTACCCACTGCTGGCCCTCGGCGGACTCCAGCAGGCGCTGGGTGTCCCAGCCGATCGGTACGGCGTCCAGGCCCAGCTTGTGCGCGGTGCCGACCAGGTTCGTGGACAGGCCCAGTACCACGCTGTGGCCGCGGCGGCGCAGTTCCGCGCCGAGGGCCACGATCGGGTGCACGTCGCCCCGGGTTCCCAGGGCCAGCAGGGCGATGCGCATTCGCGGCTCCTCATTCCTCGGGTGTCGACGTCCTGTCGACCGGCCGGGCACCGACGACCGGGGTACGCGGTCCGGCGCGGACGCTAGCAGTCCCGGTTTCGGCCGGGCAACGCACCGGGCCGGCGGCCCGCCCCGGACGTCGCGGTTCCGGCGTGTCTCAAGCGATCCTCGACCGAACGTCGATCCGTGCGGTCCCACCGGCCGTTACGGTGTCGGCACGTGCGCCGCCCGGGACACCCGCGCCGACGTTGTGCACCCGCCCGCCACGGTCGTGACCGGGCGAGACCCCCACAGCACCATCCCACTGCGCCGGTTGTCGCCGACCGGCGGCAGGAGCGAGGAGACCAGGCGTGAACGTTGTCATCATGGCGGTCGGCTCCACCGGGGACGTGTTCCCGTTCATCGGCCTCGGCGTGGGTCTGAAGGCCGCCGGCCACGAGGTCACCGTCGCCACCCAGGAGATCTTCGCGGACGCGGTACGCGAGCAGGGCCTCGCTTACCGGTCCGTGCCCGGCGACATGAAGGCACTGCTGAACGGCGCGCCCGGCGCGGCCTGGCGCAACGCCCGCTCGGTACTGGCCGCCGGCAACGCCCAGATGCACCTGGCGACCCTCATCCAGGACGACCTGGCCGTCGGCGTCCGCGCCGCGGCCACCGGCGCCGACGCGCTGCTCGCCAACTACGTGGCGGCCGGCCACGCGTACATGATGTCGGTCTCGATGGGCGTGCCGTGCATGATCCTGGAGGCGTTCCCCGGCATCCCCACCGCGGAGTTCCTGCCCGCGATGCTCGGCACCCGCTCGTACGGGCGGTGGGGGAACCGCACCCTGGCGCGGCTGGTCGAGCGGATGAAGACGCCGGTGGACGCGGGCGTCGCCGACTTCCAGCGGTCCCTCGGGCAGCCCACCACCGGCCTCGCCGGGCTGCGCGCCCAGATGCTGGCGGACCAGCGGCTGCCCTTCTACCACGGCTACAGCCCGGCGATCGTGCGACGCCCGGCGGACTGGCGGCCCGGCATGGAGGTCGTCGGGTACTGGTGGCCCGCCACGACGCCCGGCTGGCAGCCGCCCGCCACGCTGACCGACTTCCTCGATGCGGGCGACCCGCCCGTGTTCGTCGGGCTCGGCAGCATGGGCGCCGGTGAGGGCGAGCGGATGTCCGAGGTCGCCACCGAGGCGCTTCGACTGGCCGGGGTACGCGGAATCATCCAGGCCGGCTGGGCGGAACTGTCCAGCACCGGCGACGACGTGCTCACGATCGGGGACGCGCCGCACGAGTGGCTGTTCCCCCGGACCGCCGCGGTCGTGCACCACGCCGGCGCCGGCACCACCGCCGCCGGCCTGCGCGCCGGCGTGCCGGCGGTGCCCGTACCGGTACTCGGCGATCAGCCGTTCTGGGCGCACCGACTGGTCCGTACCGGGGTCAGCCCCGGCGCCGTACCGATGCGCGGGATCACCGCGCAGCGCCTCGCCGACGCGATCACCCGGGCGGTGCGGGGACCGGCGTACCGGACCAGGGCCGAGGCGGTCGCCCGTCAGGTGCGCGCCGACGACGGCGTCGCGCGGGTGGTCGAGGCCCTCAAGCTGATGGAGTCCGGCGAACCGCTGACCGTCCTGCACTGACCCCCGCGTCGCCGCACAGAACGCGTGCGGTCCGTGCGGTGGGGCTGCCCCGACCGCCGGGGGTCAGCGGCCGGCGGGTACCGGTTCGGGCGGGTCGCCGTGCCAGGAGTGCCAGAGCGCGGCGTAGGCGCCGCCGCCGGCCACCAGCTCGTCGTGGGTGCCGAGTTCGGTGACCCGACCGTCCTCCATCACCGCCACCCGGTGCGCGTCGTGCGCGGTGTGCAGCCGGTGCGCGATCGCGATCACGGTACGTCCGGTGAGCACCGCGGCCAGCGCCCGTTCCGTGTTCCGCGCGGTCGGCGGGTCCAGCAACGCGGTCGCCTCGTCCAGGACCACCGTGTGCGGGTCGGCCAGCACGACCCGGGCCAGCGCCAGCTGCTGGGCCTGCGCACCGTCCGTGTGGTGTCCGCCCGCGCCCAGTTCGGTGTCCAGGTCCTCCGGCAGGTCGGCCACCCAGCCGGCGCCCACCGCGTCGAGCGCGGCGCGCAGCTCGTCGTCGGTGGCGTCCGGCGCCGCGATCAGCAGGTTGTCCCGGACCGTACCGAGGAACACGTGGTGCTCCTGGGTGACGAGGACGATGTGCCGGCGCAGCTCGTCCGGGTCGAGGTCGGCGACCGGGATCCCGCCGACCGTGACGGTGCCGGTACGCGGCCGGTCCACCCCGGCGAGCAGTCGGCTCAGGGTGGTCTTGCCGGCACCGGACGGGCCGACCACGGCCAGCCGCTCACCGGGCCGCACGGTCAGGTCGACCCCGTGCAGGACGTCGCCCTCGCCGTACGCGAAGCGCGCCCCCGCCACCTCGATCCGGTCGTCCGCCGGTACGGCGGTCGCGGCCGGGGCCGCCCGCGGCGCCGCCGCCAGTCCCTCCACCCGGGCGAACGCGGCGCCGCTGTTCTGCACCTGCTCCATCCACAGCAGGATCATGTCCAGCGGCTGGGCGAGCTGGCGCAGGTACAGCGCCGAGGCCACCACGGCGCCCAGGCTGATCGCGTCGTGCGCGCGCAGGACGCCGCCCAGCAGTAGGACGCCCACCACGGGAATCGCGTACGACACGTCCACCGTCGGGAAGAGCACGCTGCGCAGGGCCAACGTCCGCAGCAGGGTCCGCCGGCACCGTTCGATCGCCTGGTGGCACGCCTCGATGCGTCGCCGCTGCAACCCCAGCGCCTCCACGGTGCGCGCGCCGTGCGCCGTCGCGGCGACCACGTCGGAGAGCGTCGACTGCTCCGCACTCGCGGCGAGGTACGCGGTCCGCGCCCGGCGCAGGTACCAGCGCGCGGCGAACCAGATGCCGGACAGGCCGAGCACCCCGCAGGCGCCGAGCAGTGGATTGAGTACGAAGACCGCGCCCAGGACGAACAGCACCTGCAGCGCCGCGATCACCACGTCGGGGCCGACGTCGCGCACCGTCGTACTGACCGTCGCGACGTCGAGGGTGCCCCGGGTGGTCAGGTCGCCGGTGCCGGCCCGTTCCACCACCGAACTGGGCAGCGCGAGCGCCCGGTCCACGAACTGTTCGCGGATCCGGGCCGAGGTGCGCTCCCCGAACCGGTACCCGACCAGGCGGGCGTGCCGGGCCAGCAGGAGCTGCGCCACCGCGAACACGAGGATCGCCAGCGCGTACCGGTCCACGGCGGCCACCCCGGCGCCGCCCCGGACCTCGTTGACGATCCGGCCGACCAGCCACGGGCCGACGAGCCCGGCACCGGCGGCCAGCATGTTGAGCAGCATCATGGCGGTGAACGCCCAGCCGTCCCGGCGCACCAGCCGCGTCGCCGCCCGGCGTACCTGGCGGGGTGCCGCGACCGGCAACTGGGCCGACCGCTCGGTCGGCGGTGTGGTCGGTGGCGCGCTCACCGGAGCGTCTCCGACATCGGCGGGGCGGCCTCGTCGCCGGCAGCCGAGCCGTCCTCGGCGTCGCGGGCGACGAGACGCCGGTAGCCGGGCTGGTCGGCGAGCAGGTCCTGATGCCGTCCGGTGGCGACGACCCGTCCGTCGACCAGGTAGTGCACGGTGTCCGCCCGGTCCAGCAGCAGCGGCGACGTACTGGTCACCACCGTCGTGCGCCCGGCCCGGACGGTGCGCAGCCGGTCGGCGACCCTCGCCTCGGTGTGTGCGTCGAGCGCCGAGGTGGGTTCCGTGGCCAGCAGTACCTCCGGTTCGGCCAGCAGCGCCCGGGCCAGCCGGATGCGCTGCCGCTGACCGCCGGACAGGTTGCGGGCCTGCGTGTCGATGCCCGAGTCGATCCCGGCCGGCAGGCCGTCCACGACGTCGCGTGCCACGGCCGCGTGCACGGCGCGCACGATCGCCGCCTCGTCCCGCTCACACCGGCCGGACAGCAGCTCGCGCAGCGTGCCGGCGAACAGGTCGGCCTCGTTGTCGGCCACCAGGATGCGGTCCCGGACCTCCGGCAGCGCGATCTCGTCGAGCCGCACCGAGCCCCAGGTGACGGCCGAGTCGGCGAACCGCCCGAGCCGGTCGACCACCGCCGCAGACTCGGCCGGGCGCGCGCTGACCAGCGCGGTCAGTACGCCCGGCGCCACCGCCACGCCCGATCCGGGATCGTGCAGCACCGCCGGGCCCCACGGGCCGGGCACCCGCGGCCCGTCGTCGACCAGCTCGGGTTCCAGCGTGAGGAAGCGGACGACCCGTCGCGCGGCGACGATCCCGTGGTTGAACTCGTACGCGCAGTCGAGGAAGAACGACACGGGCACCGCGAGTACCGCGGCGTACCCGTAGACCGCCACCAGTCCGCCGACGGTGATCGAGTCCGTGGCGGCCATCCGGGCCGCGAGCCAGGTCACCACGGCGAGGAAGACGACGGGCAGCCCGGTGCCGAGGGCCTGGATCCAGCTGGCCACGGTACCGACCCGGTACCCCTCCGCCCGCAGCGCCGCCGAGCCACGCCGGTACCGCTCGGCGAAGGCGGCCTTGCCGCCCAACCCGTTGAGGATGCGCAGGCCGCCGACGATGTCACCGAACCGCCCGGACAGCGTGGCCTGCCGTTCCCGGTACCTCGTCTCGATGCCCTGCAGGCGGTTGAGCAGCGGGCCGATCAGTACCGCCAGCAGCGGGACGCCGAGCAGCACGCCCACGGCCAGCAGCGGGGACACGCTCAGCAGCAGCGCCGCGGCGACGAGGTACGCGAGTACCGCGCCGACGCCGGGACCGGTGATGGTCAGTGTCTGGGCGAGGACCCGGACGTCGGCGATGCCGATGGTGACGACCTCGCCGGCCGTGACGCGGCGGGGCAGCGTGGCGCCCAGCCGGGCCGCGTGCGCGACGACGACCCGGACGGTGCGGAACATGCCGTCCATCCGTACCCGGCTCATGGTGCGGTGCCGCATGATCGCGAGCCACGCGTTCAGCGCCCCGATGCCGAGCAGCGCGCCGCACCAGCCGGCCAGGCTGCGCAGGTCGCCCCGCTCGAGCCCGTCGTCGATCGCCCGGGACAGCAGGTACGGCGGCAGCATCAGGCCGACCATCCAGCTGGTACCGAACACCGCGCCGGCCACGATCCGGCGCCACTGCCGGATGACCAGCCAGCCCAGGTACCGTCCGGGACCACGAGTGTCCGGGGTCTCCGGTGTGGTGTCCACGTCCGCCATGCCCGCCTCCCCCTGCCACCACCAGCTTCCCGTACCGCGTCATGACCACCGTCCGTGGGTTCCCCGGGTACGTGCCGCGACCACCGCGGCCGGCCGTGCCGGTCGCCGGGTCGGGGTCAGGAACGCCAGTCGGGCGACCAGTCCAGCGCGCCCGGTGGCAGGTTCGCTCCACAGAGCGGCGTGAACACCGTGGCGTCGCGGAACGCGTCCGGGTCCGCCAGCAGCGCCGCCACGCCCGCGGCGCCGGCCGCCTCCACCAGCAGCCCGGTGTCCTCGGCGATCCTGCGCACGGCCGCACGCAGTGCCGACTCGCTGACCAGGAGCATGTCGTCGACGACGTCGAGCATGGCCGCCACCGACTCCGGGAACGGCTGCCGTACGCCGATCCCGTCGGCCACCGTGTCCACGGTGTCGCCGGCCACGGCGGTCCGGCGGCGCCACGACAGCGCCGGCGCGGGTGCCCCCTGCGCGCAGACGCCCACGATCCGTACGCCGGGGTGCCGGTGCCGCAGCCAGGTGCCGACGCCCAGGATGAGGGCGCTGTTGCCGACGGGAACCAGCGCGATGTCGGGTTGTACTCCGGCGGCCGTCAGTTCGTGCGCGATGGTCCCGGCGCCGGCGGCGATCCACGGGTCGCGCCCGTCCTGGACGAACCGTTGCCCGGACCGGGCCGCGTGGGCCTCGGCGGACCGGATCGCCTCGTCGTAGTCGTCGCCGCCGACCCGTACCTGGGCGCCGAGCCGCCGCATCGCGCGGACCTTCGCCGGGTTGGCGGCACGGCCGACGAAGACCTCGCAGGCGATGCCGGCCTCGCGCGCCGCGTACGCCAGGGCCTGGCCGAAGTTGCCGGCGGACGCGCACACCACGCCGGGGGATCCGTGGCCGGCCTCGCGCATCCAGGTCGAGGCGCCGCGCCCCTTGAACGACCTGATCGGGTTGAGCGTCTCGACCTTGAGTACGACGTGGGCGACGTCGTCGAGGGGCGTGTCCCGCAGCAGCGGGGTGTGCGCGAAGACGGGCGGGAGCCTGCCCGCGGCGTGCTCGATCTCCTCGACCGTGGGGGTCACCCGGGTGTCCATGGCGCCGATGCTACGGCCGCTCGGTCCGCTGCCCGCGCCGTTGCGCGCGCCCGTCGGGGCCGTGCCGTACGCCTGCCCCGTCGGGTGCGGTCTGCCTCGGTTCGCTGGTCAGGGCCGCCGCCCACAGGCTTGTCCGATCATGGACAGAATTGAATTTTTTTATACAGCCCTGCTAGACTCCGTACCATGGTGCCAGATCCCAAGCAGGGCGGTCAGTCGTTCATCGAGGCGGCGCGGCGTGCCCAGATCGTCGCCTCCGCGATCGAGGAGATCGCCGAGAGCGGCTACTCGCAGGCGTCCACGGTGCGCATCGCGGCCCGCGCCGGGGTCAGCCGCGGCGTCATCACCTACCACTTCGCCGGTCGGGACGACCTGATCACCGCGGTGGTCATGGAGGTGTACCTGGCGGGCGCGCAGGTGATGGTGCCGGCGATCGAGGCGGAGTCGACCTGCGCCGGCAAGCTCGCCGCCTACATCACCTCGAACGTGCGGTTCATCCACGGCAACCGCGCGCACGCCCTCGCCGTACTGCAGATCTGGACCAGCTACCGCACCGCGGAGGGCAAGCGGCTCGACGAGGCCGCCGCCGACCAGGAGCCACCGCCGGAGCTGGCGGCGCTGCAGCCCGCGACGTTCCTTCGCGAGGGCCAGCGGCGCGGCGAGTTCCGCGCGTTCGACGTCCCCGCGATGGCCGTCGCTCTGCGGCAGTCCATCGACGGGGCGGTGCTGGAAGTCTCCCGTGACCCGGAGTTCGACGTCATCGGCTACGGGCGGGAGCTGGTCACCCTGTTCGACCACGCAACCAGGAGGCAGACATGACCCTGGCACGCGCACGACACGGCGACATCGAACTGGCCTACGAGACCGTCGGCCCACCTACCGGCGAACCGATGCTGCTCATCCTCGGTGTCGCCGCCCAACTGGTCGCCTGGCCCGACGACTTCTGCGCCATGCTGGTGGAGCACGGCTTCCGGCCGGCCCGGTACGACGGCCGGGACAGCGGGCTGTCCACCCACCTGCACGACAGGGGCCGGCCGAGCCGCCCGGCGCTGCTGTTCCGCCGGCCGAGTGCCGCGGCGTACACGCTGGCGGACCTGGCCGACGACGCCGTCGCGGTCCTGGACGCGCTCGGCTGGCCGTCCGCGCACCTGCTCGGCGTGTCGCAGGGCGGCATGGTCGCCCAGGCCGTCGCCACCCGGCACCCCGACCGGGTACGCAGCCTCACGTCGATCTCGTCGACCCCGTCGGCGCGCATCGGAGGGCCGAGTGCCGGCACCCTGATTCGGCTGCTGCGGCTGGCGTCGCACGGACCGGTCAGCAGCGCGGACCAGATGGCGCAGCATCTCGTCGACGTGGACCGGTTGCTCTGCGGGCAGTACCCGCAGGACGAGGAGTGGCTGCGCGAGGTGGGTCGGCGCACCGTCGAACGCGGCCACGACCAGGCCGGCGTGGAACGTCAGTCCGCCGCCTTCCAGTGCTCCGGCGACCGGCGCGCCGAACTGCGCGGTCTGCGGGTGCCGACGCTGGTGGTGCACGGTGCGGAGGACCGGCTCGTCCGCCCGGTCGGTGGCCGCGCCACGGCGGACGCCGTCCCTGGCGCGCGGCTGGTCGTCCACCCAGGCATGGGGCACGGGCTGCCCCGTCAGCTGTGGGCGGAGGTCGTCGACGAGATCGTCGCGCTCACCCGGACCACCAGCCGGACGGCGGAGTAGGAGGCCGACATGACAACGAACCCGGCCACCGTGGTCGTCGTCGCGACGGACACCGACGGAGATGTGGCGCCGTACGGCGGCCCCGGCCGGGCAGCATGCCGCCACCGATCTCATCGGACCGACGTCCGGGAGTCGACACCGTCGGCCACCGGCGCGCCCGCTCCGGCGGCCGGCGACCGCGGGAACGGGTGGCCGAGCATCTGGCGCCCGGGCCTCTTCCGGTGGGCAGCGGCCTGGGCCGGATGGCGATCGGGCGTGGGGACCACAGCCGAGGACGGGTGACGGCGGGCCCGTGTCGTGCGGGCGGGGGAGTGGTCCGGTCCGGTGGTCGGGCCCGACCAGTTCAGCGCGGCGGCTCCGGCGGTGCGGGTCGGAGGTCGAGGCGGCTGCCGGTCAGGCCGGCCAGGCCACGATCCCCGACCACCATCCGTACGGCCGGGGCGCACCGGTCGATGTCGTCCGGGCCGAACCAGGCGACCTCCTCGATCTCGGCGTCCGGGGTGGGTTCGCCGGTCCCGTCGCCGGTGAAGCAGACGAGTCGGACCGTGGTGCCGGGCCGGCCGTACGCGTCGGTGGTGACCTCGTACAGCGGGCGCAGCGAGCCGGGATCGAGTCGTACGCCGGTCTCCTCGGCGACCTCCCGCACGGTCGTGTCGGAGAGCGACTCGCCGTGCTCGGGAGTACCGCCGGGCAGGTAGAAGGCGTCCTGGCCGGCCGGGCGGACCACGAGCAGCCGGCCGTCGCGGACGCACACCCAGGTCGCGGCGGTCACCATCGGGGCGGGAGCGATCGACATGCGGCCAGCATGGCAGGTGTCACTACCGTCTTGACAGCGTCATATCGTTTTTCGATAATATCGAAAAGCGATATGAAGGCGGGGACGGGGAGACCATGCGCGACAAGACCTGGAGTACGAAGATCGACAGCGGGATCCTGGAAGGGGTCATCGGCCTGACCCTGCTCCTGGTGGGCCTGTTCGGAGCGCTCTTCCCGATCCTCGGGGTGACCGGACCGTTCCCGCCCACGAAGACCCGTGAGGTGCACATCGACGGCGTCGCCCAGGTGCACGGCCTGACGCCGTCCGGCGGCCTCACCCTGCGCGGCGTCCACCGCGCCGAACTGGTCCTCGCGCACCCCGATCTCGGCCAGCGCGTGCTGCTCATTCTGCCGGACCTCGTCGGTACCCTGCTGTTCCTCTCGATCCTGACGATCCTGTTGCGGGTGGCCCGCACCTTCCGCGAGGGAGATGTCTTCGCGCCGCACAACAGCACGCGCCTCATGGTCATCGCGGTCGAGGTCCTGCTGATCGGCACCATTCCGCCGCTGCTCACCGTCGTCACGACCAACGCGCTGGTCAGCGGCACGAAGCTGGCGGGCGCGGTAAGCACGGTCTACCAGACGTCCATGCAGTACGTGCTGCTCGCGGTGCTCATCGCGGCGGTCGCCTGGGCGTTCCGGCACGGCACCCGGCTGCGCGCCGACACCGAGGGCCTGGTCTGATGCCACCCGAGGAACGCCACCAGATCAAGAGCCATCTCGACCGGTTACTGGCGGAGCACGGCATGACCCTGGCAGAACTCGCCGAACGGGTCGGGGTCACCGTGGTCAACCTGTCGGTCCTGAAGAACGACCGGGCCAGGGCGATCCGGTTCAGCACGCTCAGCGCGATCTGCCGCGAACTGGGCTGTCAGCCCGGCGATCTGCTCACCTTCGCCGGTCCCTGACCGGCCGCGCTGATCTCTGCCCGTTGTGCGGTGCCCTGCCTTCCGTGCAGCGACACGCCGATTGTCACGGCGTGCCGCTGCACAGTTCAGGTGGGCACTCCGTTCTGTGCAGCGGCACGCCGAATGACTCGGCGTGTCGCTGCACAGTGTGCGGTGAGCCGCGCGGCGCCGAGCCGGCGGCGGCGGGCGGTCAGTCTCCGGGTTCCGGCGGGGTGGCCTCGCGGTGGAAGCCGGCCCACATCCGTTCCCACCCGGCCTCCGGGTCGGTGATCCGACCGATGAGCCGCTCGACGAACGCCGACTCCGCCTCCAGCAGGGTCAGCCGGAACTCCTCCTCGACGAGGAAGAGTTCCGCGACGCCGTGGGCCAGGGTGTCGTCGACCGACGCGCGGGTCTCGGCGCGTACGGTCGCGAGCCGGTCGAGGCGTACCCGCAGCAGCGCGACGGCCTCGTCCGGCGGCAGCGCCGCGACCAGCGACAGGGCGGCGACGAACTGCGGGTACTCGTGCCGGGGCTCGGCGATCAGATCGCGCAGCCAGTCGTGCATCTCCCGTCGGCCGGCATCGGTGAGCGTGTACACGGTGCGCTCGGGACGCTGCCCCTCCCGGCTGGTCTCCAGTTCGGTGATGAACCCGGCCCGGTTCAACTGCCCGACCACCATGTACAGCGATCCGTGGTTGAACTTGATGCTCCGGTCGTCGCCGTTCTCGCGCAGCGTGCGGGACAGCTCGTACGGGTGCATGGGTCGCTGCGTCAGGTAGGACAGCACCGCCAGCGCCAGCAGGTTGCCGACCTTGCGCTTCTGCATCCGATCCTCCGCCGTGCCGCCGTGCCGCCGTGCCGCCGTGCCGCCCGTGCTGCCCGGCGGGCTTACCGACCGCGCAGCCTCTGATTATTCGGAACCGTGTAGTCAGGGTCAACTAACAACGCCGGGCACGGCCGCCCCGACCCGTGCCGTCGAGGGCCCGCGCCGAGAGTCCGGCCCGGAGCCGAGTGCCGAGGCCCCGGATCAGGCGCGGGTGAGCAGGGCGACCGGGAAGGTGGTGAGCAGGTCCGCCAGCCTGACCCGACCGGACCAGCCCTGCGCGGTCAGCGCGTCCGTCCAGTCGCCCGGCGGCAACGACAGGGTCGTCTCCGCCCACCCGCCGCGCTGGTCCAGCCGTACCGGCAGCCGGGTCGCCACGGTCAGCGCGCCGCCCCGGTCGTACGCCACCGCGTGCTCGGCCGCGGTACCGGTCACCGGCAGCGGCTGGTACGCGGTGAACAGCTCGGGGTGGTCCCGGCGCAGCCGCAGCGCCCGCGAGGTGACCAGCAGCTTGACCGCGCCGGTCGCGTCGACCGGTGGCAGCCAGCCCTCGTCGAGCCGGGCGAGCAGGTCCCGCCGGGCGGCGAAGTCGACGGGCCGCCGGTTGTCCGGGTCGACCAGCGAGTGGTCCCACAGCTCGCAGCCCTGGTACACGTCCGGAATCCCCGGCATGGTCAGCTGCACGAGCTTCTGGCCCAGCGAGTTGACCCACCCGTACGGCGTGATCCGCGCGGCGAAGTCGCGGACCTCCCCGGCCAGCTCGGGGTCGGTGAGGGCCCGGTCGACGACCGCGTGCATCGCCGCCTCGAAGACCTCGTCCGGGTCGTCCCACGAGGTCGCCGTCCGGGCCTCCCGTGCGGACTTCTCCATCACCGCGTGCAGCCGGTCCGGGCTGATCGGCCAGGCGCCGACGACGGTCTGCCACAGGAACCGGGACACCGCCGGATCGGGCAGCGGCGCGGCCGCCATCCAGGAGTTCATGGTCCGGGTCCACTCGTCGGGCAGTTCGGCGAGTACGGCGAGCCGGGCGCGGACGTCCTCGCTGCGCTTGGTGTCGTGGGTGGACAGCGTGGTCATGCCGTCCGGGTGGTCGGCGAGGCGCCGCCAGCAGGCGTCGTGGAAGGTCTCCGGCGGCGCGGCCACGCCCGGCCCGCAGCCGACCTCGTTGGCCGCGACGAATCCGGTGTACCGGTAGAAGGCGGTGTCCTCGACGCCCTTGGCCATCACCGCGGACGAGGTCTGCTGGAACCGGACGGCCAGCTCGTCGCCCGGGTCGGACAGCCGGGGGAGCAGCTCGTCGACGACGTTCGCCAGGTCGGGCCGGCGCCGGGTGGCCCGGGTCGCGGCGAACGCCAGGTCGGTCAGGCCGTCGGGCAGGTAGGAGCGGTACACGTCGAAGCAGGCCATCAGCTCGGCGAGGGTCACCCCGACCACCGCCGGGTCGTGGTCGGGCACCAGCCGGACCAGCCGGTCCAGTTCGGCGCGCAGCATGCCCGTCGCCACGTCCACCTTGCAGGCGTGTACCAGGTCGTCGTAGTCGACGCCGTCGGCGGCGGCCAGCGCGGTCTCCCCGGTGTCGGCCACGAACAGCCCGGTCACCTCGGCGAGCGCGTCGTACCCGGAGGTGCCGGCGACCGGCCAGGCCGGCAGCCGCTCGCCCGGTTCCAGGATCTTCTCGACCACCAACCAGGTGTCCGGCGCCGCCGCCCGCAGCCGGTGCAGGTACCCGGCCGGGTCGACCAGGCCGTCGGGATGGTCGATCCGGATGCCGTCCACGTCGCCCTCGGCGCACCAGCGCAGGACCTCCGCGTGGGTCGCCTCGAACACGGCGGGCTCCTCCACCCGCACCGCGGCCAGCTCGCTGACCGCGAAGAACCGGCGGTAGTTGATCGCACCGCCGCGCCGCCAGCACACCAGTTCGTAGTGCTGCCGGTCGTGCACCTCGGCCGGGCTGCCGCCGGCGGTGCCGTCGGCGATCGGGAAGCGGTGCTCGAAGTACCGCAGTTCCCCGTCGGCGACGGTGAGCCGGTCCAGCGCGTCGGGTTCGTCGCCCAGTACCGGCAGGACCAGCCGACCCCGGGACCAGTCGATGTCGAACCAGCCCGCGTACGACGAGTCGGCGCCGCGGCGCAGCAGGTCCCACCACGCCGGGTTCGCGACCGGTACGGCGACGCCCATGTGGTTGGGCACGATGTCGACGACCAGGCCCAGGTCATATCGGCGCAGCGCGGCGACCAGGTCGACGCGGCCGGACTCGCCGCCCAGCTCGTCGTTGGCGTGCCCGTGCTCGACCACGTCGTAGCCGTGTACGGAGCCGGGTGCGGCCTGCAGGATCGGCGCCGCGTACAGGTGCGAGACGCCGAGCGTGGCCAGGTAGTCGGCCAACGCGGCGGTGTCCGCGAAACCGAAGTCGGGCCGGACCTGCACCCGGTACGTGGTGCGGGGCGGCGCCACCTCACACCGCCCGGATCAGCAGGACCAGCGAGCGCGAGTCGACCAGTACCTTGCCGCCTGCCTCCGCCACCTGGTCCTCGTCCCAGCCCTCGCCGGTGGCCTCGGCGGTGTCCAGCACCACCCGCCACTTCTCCCCGTACTCGCCGCCCGGCATCGTGAACGTGACGGGCTCCCAGTACGAGTTGAAGCAGAGTACGAAGGAGTCGTCGGTGATCCGTGTGCCGCGCGGGTCGCGTTCCCGGATCCCGTAACCGTTGAGGAACAGGGCGACCGCGCGGCCCAGGCCGGTCTCCCAGTCGTCCTCGGTCATCTCCTGCGCGTCCGGGGTGAACCACTCGACGTCCGGGATCGGTGTGCCGGCGGCCCGGCGTACCGGCCGGCCGTCGAAGAACCGGCGCCGCCGGAAGATCGGATGCTCGGCCCGCAGGTGCGCCAGCCGCGAGGTGAACGCGGTCAGCTGCTGGTCGGCGTTCTTCCAGTCCACCCAGGACAGTTCGGAGTCCTGGCAGTAGGCGTTGTTGTTGCCGCGCTGGGTCCGGCCGAGTTCGTCGCCGTGACCCAGCATCGGGGTGCCCTGCGAGAGCATCAGCGTGGCCAGCAGGTTGCGCCGCTGCCGGGCGCGCAGGGCCAGTACCGTCTCGTCGTCGGTGGGGCCCTCGGCGCCGCAGTTCCAGGACCGGTTGTGGCTCTCGCCGTCCCGGTTCTCCTCGCCGTTGGCCTCGTTGTGCTTGTCGTTGTACGACACCAGGTCGTGCAGCGTGAACCCGTCGTGGCAGGTGACGAAGTTGATGCTGGCGACCGGGCGCCGACCGTCGTCCTGGTACAGGTCGGACGAGCCGGAGATGCGGGACGCGAACTCGCCGAGCGTGCCGGGTTCACCGCGCCAGAAGTCCCGCAGGGTGTCCCGGTACCGGCCGTTCCACTCCGTCCACAGCGGGGGGAAGTTGCCCACCTGGTACCCGCCGGGGCCGACGTCCCACGGCTCGGCGATCAGCTTGACCTGGCTGACCACCGGATCCTGCTGCACCACCTCGAAGAACGTGGACAGCCGGTCCACGTCGTAGAACTCCCGCGCCAGCGTGGCCGCCAGGTCGAATCGGAAGCCGTCCACGTGCATCTCGGTCACCCAGTACCGCAGCGAGTCCATGATGAGCTGCAGGGACTGCGGGCTGCGCACGTTCAGGCTGTTGCCCGTGCCGGTGTAGTCCATGTAGTACTCGGGCCGGTCGTCCACCAGCCGGTAGTACGCCTGGTTGTCGATGCCCCGGAAGCACAGCGTCGGACCCATCTGGTTGCCCTCGGCGGTGTGGTTGTAGACCACGTCGAGGATGACCTCGATGCCGGCGTGGTGCAGCTCGCGCACCATCGCCTTGAACTCCGACACCTGCTGCCCGCGCTGGCCGCCCGACGCGTACGTGTTCTGCGGCGCCAGGAAGCTGATCGTGTTGTAGCCCCAGTAGTTGCGCAGGCCACGCTGGCTCAGCGCGTGGTCCTGGACGAACTGGTGCACCGGCATCAGCTCGATCGCGGTCACGCCGAGTCGGGCCAGGTGGTCGACCACGGCCGGGTGCCCGATGCCGGCGAACGTGCCGCGCTGCTCCTTCGGTACGCCCGGGTGGCGCATCGTCATGCCGCGCACGTGCGCCTCGTAGATGACCGTCTCGTGGTACGGGCGGCGCGGTGCCCGGTCGTCGGCCCAGTCGAAGTACGGGTTGACCACCACGGACTTGGGCATGTGCGACGCGGAGTCGGCGTCGGAGCGCTTCTGCGGCTTGCCGAACTGGTAGGCGAACAGCGACGGGTGCCAGTCGACCTCACCCTCCACGGCCTTCGCGTACGGGTCGAGCAGCAGCTTGTTCGGGTTGCAGCGCAGCCCGGCCCTCGGCTCGTACGGCCCGTGGATCCGGAAGCCGTACCGCTGGCCGGGGGAGACGCCGGGCAGGTAGCCGTGCCAGACGAAGCCGTCGCTCTCCGGCAGCCGGACCTTGGTCTCCCGGCCGTTGTCGTCGAACAGGCACACCTCGACCGAGGTGGCGACCTCCGAGAAGACCGCGAAGTTGGTCCCGACGCCGTCGTAGCTCGCGCCCAACGGGTAGGCGGTGCCGGGCCAAACCTGCATCTGTGTCCTCCGGAAGTGGCCGTCGTCGACGGAACGAACCTAACTCACCCCCGTCCCGCCCGGACCGTGACGTACCCAGGACGCTCCGATATGCACACGGCGACGCGCCCGGCGGGTACCGAACCGGTACCGACCGGGCGCGCACTGCGATGAGGCCGCTGGCTCAGCCGAGCAACTGGTGGGCCAGCGGTCCGATCGGGCACAGCATGAACGGCCGTCCGCACGAGCACTGTTCGGCACCCACACCCGGCACCTGGACCTGATGGTGCGCGTCGATGACCTGGAGCACGAACTGTCGCCATCGGCTCGGGTCGTCCACCACCGGCCACTGGGCACCGTCAGGCTCGGTCGCCTGCACGGGCAGGGTCACCGTTTCGGTGGGTGCTCTGTGGGTGAGCATGAGCTGGCCCCCTTTTCGTTTGCGCCGGCACCCTGTCGGTGCGGCACGTCGGGTGGCCCGTGCGGCCTGAGTGGCCGGGTGCGGCCGTCAACGGAGTGACCTCATAGAGTAGCCGTACGTATACATGCTGTAATCGAATGGCGACATCGTCAACCGGAGTTGCGAAAAACCACCTGGTCACGCCGGGGAACCGGGGGTGCGGAAGATCGGCGGCACGCTGGACGCGTCCGCATCGTGAAATTTCGGCCGTCGTCGAACTCTCCGGCCTCTACCCTCGCGTCGTGAGGACCGATTCCCGCCAGCCCCGCCGGCCCGCCGATGGCAGGCTCGGCGCATGCTGACCGACCAGCCGACCGGGACCTCCTCACGGCGGGAGACGCTGCTGCCGCTGGCCGCGATCGCGGTCACCCTCGTGCTCTGGGCATCCGCCTTCGTGGTCATCCGGCACCTCGGCCACGACCTGACCGGTGGTCCGATGGCCCTCGGCCGGATGCTCGTCGCCAGCGTCGTACTGGGCGTCGCGGTGCTGATCGTCCGGCTCCGCGCCCGACCGACCCGCGCGCCGGCCGACACCCTGGCCGCCCCGGCCGCGTCGGCTGCCCCGGCTGCTCAGCTCCCGGT
>JBAUUM010000943.1:0-2312 GCA_049582705.1 Actinocatenispora sp. | reverse complement strand
TGTCGGCGCAGCTGGGTCGCCCGCTGCGGGGCGCGCGGGCGGTCGCTCACCGGTGCCCGTGCGGCAGTCCCGACGTGGTCGAGACGAGCCCGCGGCTGCCGGACGGTACGCCGTTCCCGACGCTGTTCTACCTCACCTGCCCGCGGGCGGCGGCCGCGGTGAGCCGGCTGGAGGCCGCCGGGCTGATGCGTGGGATGACCGACCGGCTGGCCGAGGATCCGGACCTGGCGGCCCGGTACCGGCTCGCGCACGAGGACTACCTGCGGCGGCGGGCCGAACTGGACGACGTGCCGGAGATCGCCGAGGTGTCCGCCGGCGGGATGCCGACCCGGGTCAAGTGCCTGCACGTGCACGTGGGGCACGCGCTGGCGGCGGGGCCGGGCGTCAACCCGTTCGGCGACGAGGCACTGGCCGCGATGGGCCCGTGGTGGACGGCGGGCCCCTGCGTACCGGGAGGACGCGAGGATGGCTGACGCCGAGCGGGTGGCCGCGATCGACTGCGGTACCAACTCGATCCGGTTGCTGGTCGCGGACCGGGCCGACGGCACGCTGACCGACGTGGTGCGGCGGATGCGGATCGTCCGGCTCGGGCAGGACGTGGACCGCACCGGTCGGCTCGCGCCGGAGGCGATCGACCGTACCCGCGAGGCGTTGACCGACTACGCGGCACAGATCCGCGAACTGGGCGCGCGGCAGGTCCGGATGGTGGCGACGAGCGCGAGCCGGGACGCCTCGAACGCCGGCGAGTTCCAGGCGATGGTGCGCGACGTGCTGGGCGTACCGCCGGAGGTGATCAGCGGCGACGAGGAGGCCGAACTCTCCTTCACCGGCGCGGTGGCCGGGCTGCCCGCCGAGCTTCCCGCGCCGTACCTGGTGGTCGACATCGGCGGCGGGTCGACCGAGTTCGTGGTCGGCACCGAGCACGCCGGGTCGGCGGTCAGCGTCAACATCGGCTGCGTGCGGATGACGGAACGGCACCTGCGCTCCGACCCGCCCACGGCGGCCGAGATCGCCGCCGCGGCGGACGACATCCGCGAGGTCGTCGACGGGGCGTTGGCGAAGGTCGGCGCGGACCGCGCGGCCACTCTGGTCGGCCTCGCCGGCTCCGTGACCACGGTCGCCGGGATCGCCCTGGACCTGCCGGAGTACCGGCCGGAACGGATCCATCACGCGCGCGTCGACCGGGCCCGGGTCGCGGAGGTCAGTACGGACCTGCTGCGCCGGACGCACGGGCAGCGGATGGAGATCGGTGTGATGCACCCGGGCCGGGCCGACGTGATCGGGGCCGGGGCGCTGATCCTGCGGATCATCATGGAGCGGGCCGGGATGGACGCGGTGACGGCCAGCGAGCACGACATCCTCGACGGCATCGCCTACACGGTGGCCGGCGGCTGATCCGGTACCCCGGACCGTACCGTCCGGGCCGGTGTCGACGGTCCGATTTGTGAACCATGCCGCGAGTGGTTCCGTTGACGCCCCGCACATGGTTTGCTACCCACACGCCAGGCGGTGACTGGAGACCCCAGCCCGCCGGCCGGCGAGCGATCGGTGACACCGAGGAGGCCGTTGTGGGCGAGAGCGTGACCTATGTCAGCAGGGGCGACGCCGGCCAGGGGTACCTGGCCGTACCGGATCACGGGGCGCCGGGCACGCCCGCGGTGATCGTGCTGCACGAGTGGTGGGGCACCGATCCGCACACCCGCGCGGTGGCCGACCGGTTCGCCGCCGCCGGGCTGACCGCACTGGTGCCGGACCTGTACCGCGGCCTGCGGGCCGCCGAGCCGACGCCGACCAACCGGGTGCTGATGGGCCTGGCGATGGACTCGGCCGCGGCCGAGATCGGTGCCGCCGCCCGGTTCCTGGCGGACCTCGCGGACGGCGGGCCGGTCTCCGTCACCGGGTTCCGGATGGGCGGCAGCCTCGCCCTGTGGTCGGCGCGGGCGGCGGAGATCGCCGTGGCGGTCGCCTTCTACCCGACGCTGCCGTGGGAACACATGGCCGCCCGGTGGGACGGGTACCGGGGCTCGCGCGCCGTGGTGCACGCCGCGGACCTCGCGCTGACCGGTCCGGGCGTCGAGCTCGCCGGGCAGGCCGTGGAGGCCGCGGGTGGCGAATGGCGCCGATACGACTACCCGGGCGCTCGGGAGGGCTTCTTCAACGACGACCGGCCCGGCTCGTACCACCTGGACGCGGCCACCCTCGCGTGGGCGCGGACGGTGGAGGTCCTGCGCGCCACCGCCGCCGCCCCCCGCTCGGCGGCGGCCTGACCCTCGACGCCCGCCCGGCGGTGGACTGACCGCCGCCGAGCGGAT
>JBAUUM010000942.1:0-13431 GCA_049582705.1 Actinocatenispora sp. | reverse complement strand
GTGCAGCGCCAACCAGGCCGTCATCGCCGGGTGCAGGCTGGCCACCGCGGCCACGTCGGTGACACCGGCCGGCAGCCGGTAGAGCCGGTCCGCCGCCACCGCCACGTACCCGGCGGTGGCCCCCTGCCGGCCGGCGTGCCCGAGGCTGGCGCACCAGATCCGCTCCCCGGCGCGGAACCCGGTGGCCGGGTCGGCGTCGACGACCGACCCGGCCAGGTCGCGGCCGATGACGAACGGGAACGGGACGGGCGTGCGGTACGCGCCGCTGCGTACGAAGGTGTCGACCGGATTGACGGCCACGGCCGCGACCCGTACCAGTACCTCCGTCGGGCGTGGCCGTGGCACCGGCAGCATGCCGTAACGGATCTCCTCCGGACCGCCGAGCCGCTCCAGGTAGGCCGCGACCGTCTCGGTCGGGATCCGGAGCCCCGCTATCCGCGCACACGCCCGCATGGCGCGCCAAGGTACCCGTTCCGCAGGCGGGACGCACCCGGCGGTGGACCGGGGCGAACCTGCGTGCCGGCGGGGGTATTGCGTGACCCGGGCGGGGTGCCGAGCCACAACCTCCTAGGCTGGGATGGGTGAGCATCGATCTCGTCGGGCACCGACCCACGCCGAGCCTCCGGCGTCGGCTTCCCGCCGCCTGTGTCACCGGCCTGCTGACGCTGGCCGTCGCGGCCGGGTGCGCCTTCGGCCCGCCGGACGAGTCGCAGGACGGTACGCCACCGAAACTGCCCACCCCGTCGACGTCGCCCGATTCCGACGACGGCGGGGTGACGGCGCAGGTCGTGGCCAAGAACCTGGCCGTGCCGTGGGGCATCGCGTTCCTGCCCGACGGCACCGCGCTGGTCACCCAGCGGGAGACCCGCACGATCCTGAAGCTGACGCCCGGTGCCGGCAAGCCCAGCACCGTGCAGAAGATCAGCCAGGCCACCGCCGACGGCGAGGGCGGCCTGCTGGGCATCGCGGTGTCCCCGAAGTACAAGACCGACAAGAGCGTGTTCATCTACTACACGACCAGCACCGACAACCGCATCGCGAAGCTCACCCTGGGCGGCACGCCGACGCCGATCGTGACCGGCATCCCGCACTCCAGCGTGCACAACGGCGGTGGGCTGGCCTTCGGTCCCGACGGCTACCTGTACGCGGGCACCGGTGACGCGACGGAGACCGGGAACGCGCAGGACAAGTCCAGTCTCGGCGGGAAGATCCTGCGGATGACCACGGCCGGTAAACCCGCGCCCGGCAACCCGTTCGGCGGTTCGCTGGTCTACTCGTACGGCCACCGCAACGTGCAGGGCCTCGCCTGGGACAAGGAGAAGCGGCTGTACGCGACCGAGTTCGGACAGAACAAGTTCGACGAGGTCAACCTGATCCGGCCGGGCAAGAACTACGGGTGGCCGAAGGTCGAGGGGACCGCCAGCGACTCGCGGTACACCAACCCGCTGGTGACCTGGAAGCCGTCCGAGGCCTCGTGCAGCGGCGCCGCGATCTCCGGCAGGATGCTGGTCGCCGGGTGCCTGGCCGGGCAGCGCCTCTGGCTGCTGGAGCTGGACGGGCAGGGCGGCGTGCTGGGCGCGCCGAAGCACACCCTGGACCAGAAGTTCGGCCGGCTGCGCGCGGTGGTGGCCGCGCCGGACGGGACGCTGTGGGTGAGCACGTCCAACAAGGACGGGCGGGGCACCCCGACAGCGGACGACGACCGGATCCTGCGGCTCGTGGTCAGCGGGGGCAACCGGGTGGACAAGAGCTGAGCCGCGTCGCCACCCGCCGGCACGGAAAGTAAGCTACACCACACGAAGAGGAGCCCGGACGCGCGTTCGACGCGCGCCGGGGCCCTCCGTGGGGTCATGATGGTGCGTGCCCTTCACCGTCACTCCCGAGCCGCCGACCCACCCCGAGCCCAGGAGCGCATCGTGACGAGCCGTCCCGAATCGTCCGCGGAAGCCGAGGCCGCGGAGGACACCGACCCCGGGCTCGAGGAGCCCACACCGGACCGGCAGAAGGGTCCCGACGCCACCGGCACGGCCCTGCGCAGCGTGGGGGCCTGGTCCCGCCGGGCGGTACGCCGGGCCCGGACGGTCGCCGCCAGCCGGCCCGCCCGGATCACCCGCCGGTACCTGGCGGTACTGATCGTGACCCTGATCGGCATGACCGGTGGACTGCTCCTGGGCGGGCACCGGTCCGCCAACGTCGGGCCCTTCCAGGCGCACCTGGCGCTGACCCCCACCCTGTCCGGTGGGACCGAGGTGCAGATACCGCCGCTCGGCGCCCTGTCGCTGGACAGCCACGCCGGCCCGCTGCACCTCACCATCAACCTGGGTTCCCTGGACCGGGAGCGGGCGCAGGCCCTGGTCAGCGACCCGCAGGGCATTCAGCTGGCCAGCCAGCACGCGATCGCCGACCTCAAGGACGGCGTCCTCCGGCTCGCCGTCCAGTCCGGCGCGTTCGCGCTGCTCGGCGGGCTGCTGCTCAACGTCCTGGTGTTCCGCCGGGTCCGACGGGTCGCGGTGGCCGGCGGCATGGCCATCGTGCTGCTCGGCGCCACCGGCCTGTGGACCGCGGCGTCGTTCCGCCCCGAGTCGATCGAGGAGCCGCGCTACGAGGGTCTGCTGACCATGGCCCCCGCCGTGGTGGGCGACGCGCGCAGCATCGTGGACAACTACGGCCGGTACTCCGACGAGCTGCAACACCTCGTCGACAACGTCGCCAAGGTGTACGGCACCGTGTCCAACCTGCCGGTGTACGAGCCGAACGAGGGCGCGGTACGGGTCCTGCACATCTCCGACATGCACCTCAACCCGGCCGCGTGGGGCGTGGTCGAGACGGTCGTCCGGCAGTACAACATCGACCTGGTGGTGGACACCGGTGACATGGTCGACTGGGGGTCCAAGCAGGAGGACGCCTACGTCTCCAACATCAAGAACATCAAGGTCCCGTACGTCTACGTGCGCGGCAACCACGACTCCGCGTCCACCGCGGCGACGGTGCGCAAGCAGGGCGCGATCGTGCTGGAGAACCAGGTTCGGACCGTACGGGGGTTGACCTTCGCCGGCATCGGCGACCCGCGGTTCACGCCCGACAAGGAGACCGAACCGGCCAACCCGAAGGCGCCGGAGCCACGGGACGAGAAGGTCGTCGACTCCGGCGCCCAGCTCGCCGACACCATCACCACGTACGACGAGAAACACAAGGACCATCCCGTCGACGTCGCCATGGTGCACGACCCGGGCGCGGCGGAACCGTTGGCCGGGAACGTCCCGCTGATCCTCGCCGGGCACCTGCACTATCGCGAGGTGAAGATCCTGCCGGGCAAGCTGCGTACCCGGATGATGGTGCAGGGCTCGACGGGCGCCGCCGGTCTGCGCGGTCTCGAGGAGGAGCACCCGACCCCGATGGACCTGTCGGTGCTGTACTTCAACTCGGACCGGCAGTTGAAGGCGTACGACGCGATCACGGTGGGCGGTACCGGACGGTCCGAGGTCACCCTGCAGCGGCACCTGGTACCGGACCTGAATCCGGCGCCGTCACCGTCCACGTCCGGATCGCCGGGACCGTCCGGGTCGTCGAGCGCCCGCCCGTCGCCGAGCACCCGACGACGCTGAGCACCCGCCCGGCCCTGAGCACCCAACGGCGCTGCGCGCCCCGACAGCCCTGAGCGCCCAACGTCACTGCGCGCCTCGATGGCCCTGAGCGCCGGGCGCCGACCGGGAAAGGCCCGCCGGCTCCAGGAGCCGGCGGGCCTTCGTGGTCCTCCGTCAGTCGGGCGCGCGGCCCGGAGACGTCGCTACTGCACGCCGAGGCGTGCCAGGATCAGCTCCCGCACCGTCTTCGCGTCGGCCTGACCGCGAGTGGTCTTCATGACCGCGCCGACCAGTACGCCCGCCGCGGCGACCTTGCCGGACCGGACCTTCTCCGCGACGTCCGGGTTGCCGGCGATCGCCTCGTCCACGGCGGCGCCGAGCGCGCCCGTGTCGGAGACGACCTCCAGCTTGCGGGCGGCCATCACCTGCTCCGGGGTGCCCTCGCCGGCCAGTACGCCGCCCAGGACCGTGCGGGCCAGCTTGTCGTTGAGCCGGCCACCGTCCACCAGCGACTGGAGCTGCGCCACGTGCTCCGGGGTGGCGCCGACCTCGGCCAGCTCCACGCCCGATTCGTTGGCGTGCCGGGACAGCTCGCCCAACCACCACTTGCGGGCCGCCTCCGGGCCGGCGCCGGCCGTGACCGTCTGCTCGATCAGCTCGAACGCGCCGGCGTTGTCGATCGCCTGCATGTCCAGTTCGGACAGACCCCACTCGGTACGCAGCCGCACCCGGCGCGCCGCCGGCAGCTCCGGCAGGTCGGCCCGCAGCTTCGCCACCCACGCCGGGTCCGGCGCCAGCGGCACCAGGTCCGGCTCCGGGAAGTACCGGTAGTCGGTCGCGGTCTCCTTCGCACGCCCCGGCATGGTCTCGCCGGTCGCCTCGTTGAAGTGCCGGGTCTCCTGCACGATGCGGCCACCGCCGTCGAGGATCTCCGCCTGCCGCAGCATCTCGAACCGGACGGTGCGTTCCACGCTGCGCAACGAGTTCACGTTCTTCGTCTCGGTGCGGGTACCGAACTCGGTCGCGCCGATCGGCATCAGCGACACGTTGACGTCGGCGCGCACCGAGCCCTGGTCCATCCGCGCGTCGGACACGCCCAGCGCCCGGACGATGTCCCGGATGGCCGCCACGTACGCGCGGGCCACCGCGGGCGCCTCCGCGCCGGTGCCGACGATCGGCTTGGTGACGATCTCCACCAGCGGGATGCCGGCCCGGTTGAAGTCGACCAGCGAGTGCGTGGCCCCGTGGATCCGCCCGGTGGCGCCGCCCACGTGGGAACTCTTGCCGGTGTCCTCCTCCATGTGCGCGCGTTCGATGCCGATCGTGACCGGCCGACCGTCGACCTCGACCTCCAGCACGCCGTCGAAGCAGATCGGCTCGTCGTACTGGCTGGTCTGGAAGTTCTTCGGCATGTCCGGGTAGAAGTAGTTCTTTCGCGCGAACCGGCACCACTGGGCGATGTCGCAGCCCAGCGCCAGGCCGATGCGGATCGCCGACTCCACACCCACCTCGTTGACCACCGGCAGCGCGCCCGGCAGACCCAGACAGACCGGGCAGACCTGGGTGTTGACCGGCGCGCCGAACACCGTCGAGCAGGCGCAGAACATCTTGGTGCGGGTGCCCAGCTCGACGTGCACCTCCAGGCCCAGCACCGGCTCGTACCGGGACAGCACGTCGGACAGGCCGTCCGTGACGTCGACACTCATGACTGACCGACCTCCGCGAGTTCCGGCGCCTGGTCGGCCAGGCGCTGCTCCTGGGTTGATTCCAGCGCGGCGGCCACCTGGTACATCCGGTCGTCCGCCATCGTGGGCGCCATGACCTGCAGACCCACCGGCAGTCCCTCGGACAGTCCACAGGGGACGGAGATGGCCGGCCCGCCGTACAGGTTCGACGGGATCGTGAACAGGTCCGCCAGGTACATCTGGACCGGGTCGGCGGTGCGGGAACCGAACGGGAACGCCACGAACGGCGTCGTCGGCGCCGCCAGCACGTCGACCTGTTCGAACGCCGCGCTGAAGTCGCGGGTGATCAGCGTGCGGACCTTCTGCGCCTGGCCGTAGTAGGCGTCGTAGTAGCCGGCGGACAGGGCGTACGTGCCGAGCATGA
This sequence comes from Actinocatenispora sp., assembly GCA_049582705.1. Classification (GTDB taxonomy): domain Bacteria; phylum Actinomycetota; class Actinomycetes; order Mycobacteriales; family Micromonosporaceae; genus Actinocatenispora. The sequence continues at coordinate 7,738 of JBAUUM010000942.1, read as the reverse complement.
TCCGCCGCTTCACCTCCGGGCCGAAGCCCTGCTCCCGGGTCAGCGACATGACCTCCTCCAGCGACCGGGTGCCGTCGTCACCGGAACGCTGCCCGTAGCGCACCCCGTCGAAGCGGGCCAGGTTGGAGGAGCACTCGCTCGGCGCGATCAGGTAGTAGGCCGGCAGCGCGTACTCGAAGTGCGGGCAGCTGACCTCGACGATCTCGGCGCCGAGCTTGGTCAGGGTGGCGACCCCCGCGTCGAACGCCGCGAGGACGCCGGGCTCCGCACCCTCACCGGAGAACTCGCGTACCACGCCGACCCGTACCCCGGTCAGGTCACCGTTCGCACCACGGCGCGCGGCCGCCACGACGGGCGGCAGCGGCAGGTCGATGCTGGTCGAGTCGCACGGGTCGTGCCCGCCGATCACCTCGTGCAGCAGCGCGGCGTCGGTCACCGTCCGAGTCACCGGGCCCGCCTGGTCCAGCGAGGAGGAGAAGGCGATCAGGCCGTACCGGGAGACGCCGCCGTACGTCGGCTTCGCGCCGACGGTGCCGGTCACCGCACCGGGCTGGCGGATGGAACCGCCCGTGTCGGTGCCGATGGCCAGCGGGGCCTCGCGGGCCGCGACCGCTGCGGCGCTGCCACCGCCGGAGCCACCCGGGATGCGGCCCAGGTCCCACGGGTTGCGGGACGGTCCGTACGCCGAGTATTCGGTGGAGGAGCCCATCGCGAACTCGTCCATGTTGGTCTTACCGAGCACGACCAGCCCGGCCTCCCGCAGCCGACGCACCAGCGTGGCCTCGTACGGCGGGATCCAGCCCTCCAGGATCTTCGACCCGGCGGTGGTCGGCATGCCCTCGGTGACCACGACGTCCTTGACCGCGACCGGCACGCCGGCCAGCGGGCCGAGCTTCTCCCCCGCCGCGATCCGGGCGTCGACCTCGGCCGCCTGCCGCACCGCGGCCTCGCCGGCCACGTGCAGGAACGCGTGCACCGAGTCGTCCACGACGGCAATCCGGTCCAGATGGGCCTGGGTCACCTCGACGGCCGAGACCTCCCGGGCCGCGATGGCGGCACCCAGGTCCTCGGCGGTACGCCTCGTCAGTTCACTCATGACCGCTCCTCGCTGCGCTCGGACCAGTCACGAGGCTCGACCGCGCTGTACCAATGATTCGCTCGCTGACGCTCGCTCATGGCGCTCAGCCCTCCTCGACCAGGATGCGCGGCACCCGGAACCGGTGGTCCTCGGCCGCGGGCGCCCCGGCCAGCGCGGCGTCACGGGACAGACTGGGGCGCGGCTCGTCCGGACGCATCACGTTGGTCAGCGGTACCGCGTGCGAGGTGGGCGGAATGTCCTCGGCGGCGACCTCGCCGACCCGGGCCACCGAGGTCAGGATCTCGTCCAGCTGGCCGGCGAAGGTGTCCAGCTCGTCGTCGGTCACTGCGAGCCGCGCGAGGCGTGCGAGATGCGCAACCTCGTCGCGGGAGATGGCGGCCATCACTGGCTCCCTCGATCTGATGATGGATTCGACTGCGTTGTACCCCGTGGTCAGCGCCCCCGCGAGTCTATTGCGCGCGACGGAACACACCCTCCCCCACCCCGCCCCGGTACGCGGGCGGCCGGGGGTCCGGGTCAGACGTTCGCCGCGTTGACGGCACGCGCCCGCACCAGGCTGGGCGGGCGGTAGCGGGCCAGCCAGCTGGTCAGTTCCGCGGCCGGCATCGGCCGGGCGTAGTACCAGCCCTGGGCGATCTGGCAGCCCAGCGCCGAGAGCCGCCGCCAGGTCCGTTCGTCCTCGACACCCTCGGCGACCACGCGTAGCCCCAGCGCGCCCGCGAGGTCGATGATGGACCGGACGATCGCCGCATCATCGTCGTCGGACCCCATACCGATCACGAACGAACGGTCGATCTTCACCTCGGACAGCGGCAGCCGGCGCAGGTGCAGCATCGAGGAGTACCCGGTGCCGAAGTCGTCCAGGGACAGCGCCACGCCCAGCCGGTCCAGCTGACGGACCGTGGCCAGCACCCGGCGCGGGTCGGCCATCAGCGCGCCCTCGGTGATCTCCAGCTCGATCTGCGCCGGCAAGATGCCGTGCCGGTCGAGTCGACCGCTCAGGTAGTCCACCAGGTCCGGGGTGTGCAGGTCGCGGACGCTGACGTTGATCGCGGCGCGCAGTTCCAACCCGGTCGCCTTCCACCGGGCCAGCTGGGTGATCACCTCGTCGATCACCCGGAAGGTCAGCAGCCGCATGACCGCGGTGTGCTCCGCGGCGCGGATCACCTCGTCCGGGCCCACCATCCCGTGCTCCGGGTGCCGCCAGCGCAGCAACGCCTCGACCCCGACCACCTCGCCGGAGTCCACCTCCACCTGCGGTTGGTAGAAGACCCCCAGCTCGCCCATCTCCGGACGGTCCGGGTGCTCCAGGGTGCGGCGCAGGTCGCCGAGCAGGCTCAGCCGGGCCGCGGAGTTGTGGTCGGACTCCGGCGCGTAGACAGCGACCGAGTCGTTGCGGGACTTGGCCTCGTACATGGCGACGTCCGCGTGCTGCAGCAGCTCCTCGAAGTCGTTGCCGTGCAACGGATGGACCGCCACGCCAATCGAGCTCGCGACCTCCAGCGGCATCCCGTCGAGGTGGACCGGGCCGGCCAGTTCGGCGGCCACCTGCTCGGCGAACGACCGCGCCATCTCCAGGTCGGACACCTCGGAACACACCACGGCGAACTCGTCACCGCCGAGGCGGGCCACCAGTACGTCCTCCGGCAGGCGGGCCCGCAGCCGCCGCCCGGCCTCCACCAGCAGCCGGTCGCCGACGCCGTGCCCGAGCGCGTCGTTGACCTCCTTGAACCGGTCCAGGTCGAGGACCAGCAGCAACGGGCCGCGCCGCGACGGGCAGCCCGAACGCGCCGCGATGTCCTCCTCGATCCGGGTCTGCACGCCCTTGCGGTTGGCCAGTCCGGTGAGCGGGTCGTGCAACTCGGAGCGCTGCCGTTCCTGCGCGACCCGGCCGCTGTGGTGCACGGCGAACACCGGCACCAGGATCAGCGCGATCAGCCACGGGTTGGTACGCACCGCGGCGGCCAGGATCGGCGCCATCAGCAGCAACGCTCCCGTGGTCAGCACGTCGAACCCGAGGGTCCCGGTCACCGCCGACCACCACGACCCGCCGAACCGGAGCCGAATGGCGGTCGCCACCAGCAGGTGACTGACCGCGAACCAGGCCGCCGCCGCGACCATCGCCGCGACCGCGTCCCGCGGACCCATCGTCGCCGCGGTGTGGTGCCGGCCGAGCGTCCGCAGCATCAGGTCGGCCACGGCGTAGGCCAGCACGTACTGGCCGATGTTGAACGCCGCCCGCCAGCTCGCCGCCCGCAGCCGCCAGGACGACGCCAGCACCGCGACCACGCTCAGCAGGGCGGCCGCGGGAAGTCCCCAGAGCAGCAGCACGGTGAAGCCGAAGCACACCGAGGGAAAGACCCGTACCAGCCTGGTACCGCGACCGGCCGGGGAGAACGGACGCGAGTCGACGAGGGCGGCCAACCCGGTCAGCAGCCAGAAGTCGGCGGGCATCGACGTCCACGAGTCGATCATCTGGGGCACGCTGGCCGCCAGGAGGAGGGTCCCCAGGGTCACGACGCCGACGACGTAACCGATGAAGATCCTCCTGTGTCTGGGTGGTGCGGTGTTGCGTGCCGTCGACGACTCCATCCACCCTCCGCCAGGTAGGAACGACGCCGGGCGGGGCACACGTCTCCTCGAGCATGTCCGTACGGTCACCCAGCGGCCGCGCCGGCGTCCCGGAGCCGCACACCGAACGTCTTCCGGTGAGCAACGATGTCAACCGAGGACGGTGACGCTTACCGAGCGCAGTATGAACCGTTCATTCGGGTAATTGTTGCGGTATCGACCGTACGGGAGTGAAATGCCGACGTTTCGTAACCTTCGCTGGTCATGACGCGTCGGCGGAGCCCTCAGTCGTCCGAGTGCCCGTCGCCCTCCGCGCCGATGGTGGCCACGGCGCGGGCGGCCTCCGGGCCGTCCGCCAGCAGCACCCCGAAGCCCGCCTCGTCCAGCACCGGAACCTTCAACTGCACGGCCTTGTCGTGCTTGCTGCCCGGGCTGTCGCCGACCACCACGAAGCCGGTCTTCTTCGACACCGACCCGGTGACCTTGCCGCCGCGGTTCTGGATCTCCTCGGTGGCCTGGTCCCGGGAGTAGTCGACCAGCGAGCCGGTGACCACCACCGTGACGCCCTCCAACGGGCGCGGACCCGTCTCGGTGCGTTCCTCGACCATCCGCACGCCGGCCGCCGTCCATTTCGCGACGACCTCGCGGTGCCAGTCGACCGTGAACCAGTCCCGCACCGCCTCGGCGATGGTCGGGCCGACCCCGTCGACGGCCGCCAGTTCCTCCTGACCGGCCTCGGCGATCAGCTCGACCGAGCCGAACTCGCGGGCCAGCGCCTGCGCGGCGGTCGGGCCCACATGGCGGATGGACAACGCCACCAGCACCCGCCACAGCGGGCGGGTCTTCGCCTCGTCCAGGTTGTCCAGCAACCGCTGCGCGTTGCTGCCCAGCGTGCCGTCCTTGTTCACGAAGAACTCGCAGGTGCCCAGGGCCTCGGCGTCGAGCCCGAACAGGTCGCCCTCGTCGGTGATCACACCGCAGGTCAGCAGCGCGGCGGCCGCCTTGTAGCCGAGCACCTCGATGTCGAACCCACCACGGCCGGCCAGGTGGAAGACCCGCTCGCGCAGCTGCGCGGGGCAGGACCGGGCATTGGGGCAGCGGATGTCGGCGTCGCCCTCCTTCTCCGGGCGCAGCTCCGTGCCGCATTCCGGGCAGTGCGTCGGCATCCGGAACTCGTGCGCGTCGCCCGGACGAAGGTCGGTCACCGGCCCGACGACCTCGGGGATCACGTCACCGGCCTTGCGCACCACGACCGTGTCGCCGATCAGGACGCCCTTGCGGGTCACCTCGGACGCGTTGTGCAGCGTCGCGAACGCCACCGTCGAGCCGGCCACCCGTACCGGCTCGAGCACCGCGTACGGCGTGACCCGCCCGGTGCGCCCGACGTTGACCCGCACGTCGAGCAGCTTGGTGTTGACCTCCTCCGGCGGGTACTTGTACGCGATGGCCCAGCGCGGCGCACGGCTGGTCGAGCCGAGCCGGCGCTGCATGCTGACCTCGTCGATCTTCACCACGACGCCGTCGATCTCGTGCTCGACGTCGTGCCGGTGCTCGCCGAAGTGCTCGATGTAGTCGCGGACCCCGGCCATCGAGTCGATCACCCGCCAGCGCGGCGACGTGGGCAGGCCCCACGCGCCGAGCGCCTCGTACGCCTCGGACTGGCGGACCGGCTCGAAGCCGGTGCGTGCGCCGATGCCGTGCACGACAAGGCGCAGCGGACGGTGCGCGGTGATCCGGGGATCCTTCTGCCGCAGGCTGCCGGCCGCGGCGTTGCGCGGGTTGGCGAAGGGCGGCTTGCCCTGCTCGACCAGGCTGGCGTTGAGCGTGCCGAACCCCTCGACCGGGAAGTAGATCTCGCCGCGCACCTCGACCAGCTCCGGGATCGGGAAGTCGGCGCTGCGGGTCAACTGGTCCGGGATCCCCGCGATGGCCCGCACGTTGGGGGTGATGTCCTCCCCGGTGCGTCCGTCGCCGCGGGTCGCGCCGCGCAGCAGCCGACCGTCCTGGTAGGTCAGGTTGACGGCCAGGCCGTCGACCTTGAGCTCGCACAGGTAGGACACCTTCAGCCCACCCGACTCGCGCTCGACCCGCTCGGCCCAGGCCGTCATCTCGGCCTCGTTGAACGCGTTGTCGAGGCTGAGCATCCGCTCGGCGTGCTCCACCGCGGTGAACAGCGTGGAGTAGGTGCCGCCGACCCGCTGCGTCGGCGACCTGGGCGTGCGCAGCGCCGGGTACTGCTCCTCCAGCTCCTCCAGCGCGCGCATCATCCGGTCGTACTCACCGTCGGCGACGGTCGGGGAATCGAGGACGTAGTAGCGGTACTGGTGGTCGTCGATCTCCTGGGCGAGGGTGCCGTGCCGCTCGCGGGCCTCCGCGGTGGGTTCGGCGCCGGCCCGTGCCTCCTGCTCGGCCGTCGGAGCACCGGCCAGCGCCGTCTCCTCGGAGGCGCCGGCCAGCGCCGTCTCCTCGGAGGCGCCGGCCAGCGCCGCCTCGTCGGAGGCGGTCTCCTGCTTCTCGTCCACCGTCGCCCTGCTCTTCGCCACCAGCGTCTCCCGTCGTGTCACAGGGCACGGTAGCCGGTGCCACCGACAGTTTCCGGCGTACCAGCGGCATCCACGCGCGTGTCCCGACGGGACCGCATCCGGTTCGCGGCACTGGTCCGCGATGGACCGATCCGCCCGGTTCTCCGCTGGTCGCGTGGCCGTGACGGGGCGCGACGCGCGACCGGCCCCCGGTAGGCTGTCGCAGCCCTTCGTTCCCGTCGTCACCTGTCGGAGTGTGCGGTGCCGTTGTCCGCTTCCGTGGCCACCTTCGGCGCGAGCGTGCTCCAGATGATGTTCTGCCTGGCCGTGGTCGGCGGGGTCGGCGTCGGAATCGTCTACCTGATCCGGCATCTGAACCGGACACGGCCCGCGCCGCCGGTTCTGGAGGCCGTCTGTCCGTACCCGCAGTGGCGGGAGCGGCCGGCGCCCGGCCAGATCTGGTGGGCGGAGGTGCCCTTCACCGACGGGACCGGGTCGAAGCGACGCCCGACGCTGGTCCTGCGGACCGGGCCGGGCTGGGTCCAGGTCTTCAAGATCACCAGCCAGGACAGGAGCAACCGGCGCGACCACATGCCGATCCCCACCCGCGGCTGGGACCGTCGCGCCACCCAGGACAGCTGGCTGGACCTCGGCCAGGTGTTCACCCTGTACGACGCCGCGTTCGGCAACCTGGCCGGGGACTGCGACCCCGGCACCTGGCAGTACGTGCGGGGTCAGCAGCCCACCGGCTGGCAGCGGGCCTGAGCCGACCACGGACGGTGGGCAGGCAGGTCCGTTCGGGTCCGGGCTAGAGGGCGCCCCCGGCGGCGCGGGGCGCGGAGGCGTCCGCGGGCTCCTCGGCGACCTGCTCGCGGGCCAGGAAGTTCTCCACGTCGAACATGTTGCCGCGGGCCCGGCGTACCACGTTGAGCAGCGTGCTCATCTGCGCGATCTCCTCCACCTGCTCGGCGAGGAACCAGTGCACGAACTGTTCGCCGTGGTAGTCCTTGTCCGCACGGGCCGCGGCCATCAGCGCGTCGATCTCGTCGGCCACGTCACGCTCCTGCTGCAGGGCGAGCGCGATCAGTTCCTCGACGTCACCGAAATCGTTGCGGACGTCGCCGACACCCGGCACGACGACCGGCTCACCCCGGTCGATCAGGTACCGGACCATCATCATCGCGTGGTTGCGCTCCTCCAGCGACTGCCGGTAGAAGTGCGCGGCCAGGCGCGGCAGGTCGTTCGCGTCGAACCAGACGGCGACGGCGACGTACTGCTGGGACGCGGTGAACTCGTTACCGATCTGGTCCCGTAGCAGCGCATAGAAGCTGGTCGAGGGCTTGAGTTTCTTCGGTAGAGCCATTTACCCACGGTAGCCCCGCCCGGTCCGGCCCGCCTCCGCAGCGACCCACCCTTTTCGGCCCGGCATCACGGAAACCGCAGGTCAGGCGGCGCATGTCAGACCCGCCCGGAGGAGACGGCCCAATCTCACCGGTCCGGGTGATACTCCGGGTCATCGGCGAGCCGCCGGGCGGCGTCCCGGCCG
>JBAUUM010000941.1:0-3596 GCA_049582705.1 Actinocatenispora sp. | reverse complement strand
CGGGTGGGCAGGACCGGACGGGGCCGGTCCGACGGACGTGCCGCCGGACCGGCGCGCGTCACGACCGACGGAGCCGGCGCGTCACGACCGGCGGAGCTGGAAGGTCAGCCCCAGACCGTCGTCGCTGAACGACTCACCCGCCGGCTCGCCGGCGCCCCGGGCGAAGTCGACCGCGAGCACCTCGTCCGCGATCAGCCCGGCGTGCTCGTCGAACGCCGCGGCGGTCTCCGGGTCGGTGGCCTCCCAACGCAGCACGATCCGGTCCGACACCTCCAGCCCGCTGTTCTTGCGGGCCTCCTGGATCAGCCGGACCGCCTCCCGGGCCAGGCCGGCACGCCGCAGCTCGGGCGTGACGTGCAGGTCCAGGGCAACGGTCGCGCCGGCCTCGGTGGCCACCGCCCAGCCCTCCCGCGGCGTCTCGGTGATGATCACGTCGTCCGCGGTCAGCTCGACGGTCTCGCCGTCGACCTGGACGGTCGCGGTGCCGGCGCGCAACGCGGCCGACAGCTGCGCCGCGTCGGCCGCGGCGATCGCCTTGGCCACCGGCTGGGTGCCCTTGCCGAACCGCTTGCCCAGCGCCCGGAAGTTCGCCTTCGCCGAGGTGTCCACCAGCGACCCGCCGACCTCGCTCAGCGCGGCCAGTTCCAGCACGTTGAGTTCCTCGCAGATCTGCGTACGCAGCTCGGTGGTCATGTCCTCCCAGCCGGCCGCGGCGATCAACGCCCGCGACAACGGCTGCCGGGTCTTGACCTTCGAGTCGGCGCGGGCCGAGCGACCCAGCTCCACCACCCGGCGGACCAGTACCATCTGGGCCGACAGCGCGGGGTCGATCAGCGTGGCGTCCGGTACCGGCCAGGACGCCAGGTGCACCGAGTCGGGTGCGTCCACGGTGACCGGGCGGACCAGGTCCTGCCAGACCCGCTCGGTGATGAACGGCACGATCGGGGCGAGCAGCCGGGTGACCGTCTCGATCGTCTCGTGCAGGGTGGCCAGCGCCGCCGGGTCGCCCTGCCAGCAACGACGCCGGGAACGCCGCACGTACCAGTTGGAGACCTCGTCGACGAAGGTGGACAGCAACCGGCCCGCCCGCTGGGTGTCGAACGACTCCAGCGCGGCGTCCACGTCACGGACCAGCACGTTCAGCTCGGACAGCAGCCAACGGTCCAGTACCGTCCGGTCCGCCGGCGCCGGGTCCGACGCGGACGGCGCCCAACCGGCCAGCCGGGCGTACAGCGCCTGGAACGACACCGTGTTCCAGTAGGTCAGCAGGGTCTTGCGGACGACCTCCTGGATCGTGCCGTGCCCGACGCGCCGGGCCGCCCACGGCGATCCGGCGGCCGCCATGAACCAGCGCACCGCGTCGGCGCCGTGCCGCTCCATCAGCTCGATCGGGTCGAGGATGTTGCCCAGGTGCTTGGACATCTTGCGGCCGTCCTCGGCCAGGATGTGCCCCAGGCAGACCACGTTCTCGTACGAGGAACGGCCGAACACCAGCGTGCCGATCGCCATCAGGGTGTAGAACCAGCCCCGCGTCTGGTCGATCGCCTCGGAGATGAACTGGGCCGGGTAGGACCGCTCGAACACCTCGGTGTTGCGCCGCGGGTACCCCCACTGCGCGAACGGCATCGAGCCCGCGTCGTACCAGGCGTCGATGACCTCCGGCACCCGGCGCGCCTCGGCGCCGCAGCCGTCCTGCGGGCAGTCCAGTACGACCTCGTCGATGAACGGCCGGTGCGGGTCCAGCCCGGTCAGCTCGTCACCGGCCAGCTCCCGTAGCTCGGCCAGCGAGCCCACACAGGTCAGATGGTCCTCACCGCACCGCCAGATCGGCAGCGGGGTGCCCCAGTACCGGCTGCGGGACAGCGCCCAGTCGATGTTGTTGTTCAGCCAGTCGCCGTACCGGCCGTGTTTCACGGTCGCCGGGTACCAGTTGGTCCGCTCGTTCTCGCGCAGCAGATCGTTCTTGATCTCGGTGGTGCGGATGTACCAGGACGGCTGCGCGTAGTACAGCAGCGGGGTGTGGCATCGCCAGCAGTGCGGGTAGCTGTGCTCGTAGGCGAGGTGCCGGAACAGCAGTCCACGGCGTTCCAGGTCGGCCACGAGTTCGGCGTCGGCGGCCTTGAAGAACATGCCGCCGACCAGGTCGAGCGCCGGGTCGAAGGTCCCGTCCGGCCGGACCGGGTTGACCACCGGCAGCCCGTACCGCTTGCAGGCGCGCAGGTCGTCCTCGCCGAACGCGGGCGACTGGTGCACCAGGCCGGTGCCGTCCTCGGTGGTCACGTAGTCGGCGTTGAGCACGAAGTGCGCGTCGGGGATGTCGACCAGCCCGAACGGGCGGGAGTAGGTCCAGCGCTCCATGTCCCGACCGGTGAAGGTCTCACCGGTCGCGTGCCAGCCCTCGCCGAGCGAGGCGCCCAGCAGGGGCTCCGCGACCACGAGCTGCTCGGTGCCGTCGGTGGCCACCACGTACGTCACGTCGGGGTGCGCGGCGACCGCCGTGTTGGACACCAGCGTCCACGGGGTGGTCGTCCACACCAGCAGCGCGGCGCGCCCGGCGAGCGGGCCGGAGGTCAGCGGGAACCGCACGTACACCGACGGGTCCACGACGGTCTCGTAGCCCTGCGCGAGTTCGTGGTCGGACAGCCCGGTGCCGCACCGCGGGCAGTACGGGCTGACCCGGTGGTCCTGCACCAGCCGGCCGTCGTCGAAGATCTTCTTCAGCGACCACCACACCGACTCGATGTACTCCGGGTCCATCGTCCGGTACGCCTGGGGCATGTCGACCCAGTAGCCCATCCGCTCGGTCAGCTCGGTGAAAGCGCCGACGTGCCGCAGCACCGACTCGCGGCACTTCGCGTTGAACTCGGCGATGCCGTACGCCTCGATGTCCTTCTTGCCGGAGAAGCCGAGTTCCCGCTCCACCGCCAGTTCGACCGGCAGGCCGTGGCAGTCCCAGCCGGCCTTGCGCGCGACGTGGTGCCCCTTCATGGTCTTGAAGCGGGGAAAGACGTCCTTGAAGACGCGGGCCTCGATGTGGTGCGCACCGGGCATCCCGTTCGCGGTCGGCGGGCCCTCGTAGAAGACCCATTCCGGCCGACCCTCGGTCTGCTGCAGCGAACGGTCGAAGACCTTGTCGTCCTGCCAGAACTCGAGCACGGCGTGCTCCAGCGCGGGCAGGTCGACCTGGGCGGGAACCGCATGGTAGAGCGGCTTGTCACTCATCGGTGTTTCCTCCGGCGGACACTGATCCACTGTTCCGTCGAAGGGACGAGACTGCCGCGCCGTGCGCGGTCGGTCCCGCGGTACCACCCTCCTTGGCCGCCCGGACGCCGGTGCGGCCCACTCTTGTGCTGCGGTGCCGGGTCTACTCACCCCGTGGGGCTTTCTTCCGGCGGCTCGGGGGTGATCCTCACGCCGCGCGCACCCCCGGGCTCACACCGTCCCCGGGTCGCTCTGGGCCGCCTGCGGCGCTGACTGTCCCCGTCAACGCCGACTCGCGGACCCAGTGTACTCGGGGGCCGTCGGCACCCGTGCTGGCCGGGACGGGGCTCCCATGGCCGTGCCCGGCCCACCGCGCCCCGGCGCCCCGCCCGGTC
>JBAUUM010000940.1:0-13444 GCA_049582705.1 Actinocatenispora sp. | reverse complement strand
GACCGGCGGGACCGTGATCACCATCGGCTCCAAGGAGTTCACCGAGCAGTGGGTCCTCGGCGAGCTGTACGCGCAAGTGCTGCGCGCGCACGGTTTCCAGGTTCAACTGAAGAACAACATCGGCTCGTCGAACATCATCGACCGGGCACTGACCTCCGGCCGGATCGACCTGTATCCCGAGTACACCGGGGTGATCCTGCAGGTGCTGGCGCACCGCACCACCCTGCCGTCCACGGCGGAGGCCACCTACCGGGAGGCGAGCCGCTTCCAGCAGAAGCGCGGCCTGGAGATGCTGCGGCCCACGCCGTTCCAGAACCGGGACGCCGTCGCGGTGACCCGCTCCTTCGCCCGCGAGCACGACCTGCACTCCGTCGGCGACCTGCGGAAGCTCGGCGACATCAAGTACGCGGAGTACCCGGACAACATCGAGAGCTCCACCGGGTTCACCGGGCTGGTCAAGGCGTACGGCCTGCACGACATGCAGGTCAAGTCGCTCAACATCGGCCTGCAGTACAAGGCCCTGGCCAGCGGTGAGGTGCAGGCCGCGGACGTGTTCACCACCGATCCGCAGCTCGCCCGGTCGGACCTGGTCCTGCTCAAGGAGCCGAAGAACATCTTCGGCTTCCAGAACGTGGCGCCCGTCGTGTCGGCGAAGACGCTGCGTCGGTTGCCGCCGGAGTTCGCCGGGACCCTGAACCGGATCGACGCCCTGCTGACCGTGAAGGCGGTGCAGGTGATGAACCGCGCGGTCGCGGTCAACCGGCTCGCGCCCGCGCAGGTCGCGGCGAAGTTCGCGAAGGCCAACCACCTGGTGTAGGCGGCGCCGGGCCGGATCGCAGAGAGAGGGAACCGACAATGGACGACAGCCCCGGCGACGCCGCCGAGATCGTCTTCGACGAGGCCACCAAGGCGTATCCCGGCCGGTCGCGGCCCGCGCTGGACCGGCTGAGCCTGACCGTGCCGGCCGGCGAGATCTGCGTCCTGGTCGGACCGTCGGGTGGCGGCAAGACCACCGCCCTGACGCTCGTCAACCGGATGGTGGAACTGACCAGCGGCGATGTCCGCATCGGGGGCAGCAGCGTCCGCGCCGCCGACCCGATCACGTTGCGCCGCGACATCGGTTACGTGATCCAGCAGACCGGCCTGTTCCCGCACATGACGATCGCCGGCAACATCGGCCTGGTACCGCGGGTGCTGGGTTGGCGGCGGGACAGGATCCGGGCCCGGGTGGCCGAACTGCTCGAACTGGTCGGCCTCAGCCCCGGCGACGACGTCGCCGACCGGTACCCCACGCAGCTGTCCGGCGGGCAACAGCAACGCGTCGGGATCGCCCGGGCGCTCGCCGCGGATCCACCGGTGATGCTGATGGACGAGCCGTTCGGCGCGCTCGACCCCATCACGCGCGCACGGGTCCAGGAGGAGTTCCTGGGGCTGCACGCCCGGATCCGGAAGACCACGCTGTTCGTCACCCACGACGTGGACGAGGCGATCCGGATGGGTGACCGCATCGCGATCCTGCGCGACGGTGGCGTACTCGCCCAGTACGACACCCCCGAGGCGATCCTGACCGACCCGGCGGACGAGTTCGTGGCCACGTTCGTCGGTGCGGACCGTGGCCTGAAACGGCTGGCCCTGACGCGGCTGGCGGACCTCCCGACGGATCCGGTGACCGGCGAGCCGCCCGCCGGCTGGCCCCCGGTACCGGCCGACGCCTCGCTGCGTGACGGGCTGGCCGCGCTGCTCGCCGCCGGTGCGGACGGGATCGTGCTGCTGGAGGGTGGCAGACCCGCCGGGCTGGTCACTCTCGACATGCTGCGCCGTGCCGGTGCCGGCACCCGGGACGCGGCATGAGCGGCGACAGACTGATGCTGTTGGCCGATCCGGTCATCCCCGACTACGGCACCGCCACGGCCTGCGTACGACACAACGGCACCTTCTGCGCCTCGTGGTTCGTGCAGCAGTGGCCGAGCGTCTTCGGCCCGGCCCTCGTGCAGCACATCGAGCTGACGGCCATCGCCGTGGTCATCGGCTTCGTGCTGGCGTTCGCGGCGGCGCTCGTCGCCCACCGGCATCGCTGGACCGCGCCGGCGTTCGGCGGCTTCGCGGCGGTGGTCTACACGATTCCGCCGCTCGCGCTGTTCGAGCTGCTGGTGCCGCTGACCGGGCTGAGCACGCTCACGGTCGAGATCGCGCTCGTCGCGTACACGCTGCTGGTGTTGTTCCGCAACATCCTCACCGGGCTGCAGGAGGTGCCGGCGGACATCCACCGCGCCGGCGTCGGCATGGGGCTGACCCGACGGCAGATGCTGCTGCGGGTGGAACTGCCGATGGCGCTGCCCGCCATCATCGGCGGGCTGCGGGTGGTCACCGTGTTGACCATCAGCGTCGTCACCGTCGCGGCGTTCGTCGTCGACGCGGGCCTGGGCGCGCCGATCCTCAAGGCGCTCCAGTCGCCGTTCAACACCCAGTTCATCGCGGCGGGCGGCCTCGCCGTCCTGTTGGCGCTGGTCGCGGACGCCGGCTGGGCGTTGCTGGGCCGGTTGCTGACTCCGTGGGCCCGGACGAGGAGGCTGCTCTAGATGGTGTTCGTGGACAGTTTCCCGTTCATGGCAGGCCATCTGGGCCTGCTGATCAGCAAGACGGGCGAGCATCTGGTCCTGTCCGCCGCCGCGATCGCCGTCGCCGTCGCGATCGGGGTCCCGGTGGGTGTGCTGCTCGGTCATGCGCACCGGGGCGGCTTCGTCGCGATCAGCGTGTCGAACGTCGGCCGGGCGTTGCCGAGTCTCGCCCTGATCGCCGTGGGCATCGGCCTGCTGGGTCTCGGATTCACCAACGTACTGGTCGCCCTGGTGATCATGGCGGTGCCGCCGGTGCTGACCAACGCGTACCTGGCGGTCGAACAGATCGACCCGGACCTGGTACGCGCCGGTCGGGGCATGGGCCTGACCGGCCGGCAGGTGTTGCTGCGCATCGAGTTGCCGCTGGCGGTGCCGTTGCTGTTCGCCGGGGTACGCACCGCGGCCGTGTACGTCGTTGGCAGCGCGACACTGGCCTCGGTGGCCGGCGGCGGCGGACTGGGCGACATCATCCTGCGGCAGGCCTCGTACGGGCTGCCGGGTGTGATCGCCGGCGCGCTGTGGGTGGCCGTCCTGGCGCTGCTCGCCGACCTGGCGTTCCTCGGCCTGCGTCGGATGCTGACACCGCACGGCATGCGGTCACGTCAGGCCCCGGTGCTGTGAGGACGGTGTCGCCGGCGGGTGGCCGGCGCCGCTCGGCACCGTACGGCGACACGCCGGACGAATCGGCGTGCCGCCGCACAGTTCAGTGCCCTCGCGTCAGTCGGCGATGGGCCAGTTGAGTTCCGTACGCAGGTCGGCCGGGTCCATGTCCGGCGTGGGCGCGGTCAGGTAGACCTCCCACAGGTGCGGACCCGCGGTCAGGCCCTGCTCGACGATCCAGGACCGGAGGCGTTCCCAGGACTCGCCGAGCCCGTCGAAGGACCCGGCGTGCACCACCCGCGCGACGCGCCCACCCGGCAGCGAACTGGCCACCACACCGTCCGCGGGTTCGACGGCCCGGTCGGTACTGAAGCCGACCTCGAGGTCGACGGTGTCGTCCGGCGGCCGGTGGTAGAAGGCGAAGGCGCCGCCGACGATCTCCACCTGCTGGGCGACGACGGTCCCGGGCAGGGTGCCGAAGGACTTGTCGAAGAACGCCCGCAGCTCGGACATGGGCACGACGTCACGGATGACCGCGGTGGTCGCGGGGGCGATGGTGGTCAGCTCCGGCGCGGGCTGGCCGCCCGCGGTGTCGCTGGTGGTCATGACTCTCCTTCTGGTCTGGACGGTGTCGACCGGACGGACGGACCGTCGGGCGACCCGAGAATCATCGCCTGACGGAGGGAATCTCGCGATCCTGTCGTGGACCCGCGTACGGGCGGGGCGGCCGGCGGGCACGTACGCTGCGAGGGTGCGGACGCGCCCGATACTCGCCTGGACGCCCACCGACGGTGCCTGCCCGGTGACGACCAGCGTCGACCAGGTCGCCAGCGTGCTGGCCGGTCGCCGCGTCGTCGTGCTGAGCGGGGCGGGCCTGTCCACCGAATCGGGCATACCGGACTACCGCGGCGAGACCGGAACCCTGCGCCGGCACACCCCGATGATGTACGACGAGTTCGTCCGCAGCGAGCACGGCCGGCAGCGGTACTGGGCGCGCAGCCAT
The DNA here is from genome assembly GCA_049582705.1 of Actinocatenispora sp. GTDB lineage: Bacteria > Actinomycetota > Actinomycetes > Mycobacteriales > Micromonosporaceae > Actinocatenispora. The sequence continues at coordinate 9,223 of JBAUUM010000940.1, read as the reverse complement.
CTCGGCTGGCGCACCATCGCCGGCGCCGCGCCCAACGACGGACACCGTGCCGTGTCCGACCTGTGGGCGCGGGGCTACCTGTCCGGTGTCATCACGCAGAACGTCGACGGGCTGCACCAGGCGGCCGGCACGGCGGACGTGGTCGAACTGCACGGCAGCCTGAGCCGGGTCGTCTGCCTGAGCTGCCGGCGCACCAGCCCACGTGACGAGCTGGACCGGCGGCTGCGGGCGGCGAACCCGACCTTCGAGGGTGCCGCGACCCGGGTCAACCCGGACGGTGACGTCGACCTCGCGGAGGAGGCCGTGCGCGGGTTCCGGGTGGTCGGCTGTGCCGACTGCGGCACGGGCGTACTCAAGCCGGACGTGGTGTTCTTCGGTGAGAACGCGCCCCGCAGCCGGGTCGAGCACTGTTACCGCCTCGTCGACGAGGCCGCCGCCGTACTGGTCCTCGGCTCCTCGCTGACCGTCATGTCCGGCCTGCGGTTCGTCCGGCGCGCGGCGAAGGCGGGCACCCCCGTACTCATCGTCAACCGCGGTGAGACACGCGGCGACCAGTACGCGACCGTCCGGGTGGACCAGGCGCTCGGCCGTGCCCTCACCGACCTCGCCGGGCTGCTCGGACTCCCGCCGGTGGGCGGCCGGGTCGACCGGGTGGGTTGATGTCGGAGGGCTCGACTAGCCTGCCCACCCATGACCGAATCCGGGACCGGGGCCGACGTGCCGAACTGGTGTGACTTCTTCGACGGCGAGGAGTTCGAGGAGTTCTGCGAGCAGGTCGACGACGCCTGCGGCAGCTTCGGCGCCGACGGGCAGGACGTCACCGAGGGCTTCGTGGAACTGGCGACCGGCGCGTACGCGGAGATCGCCACCTTCCCGTTGGGGCGCCTCGCCCAGCGGTGCCGGGACAGCTCCCGCGAGGACTGGGGGGACCTGTGTTTCGCCCAGGTCGACGCCTGGAGCGACGGCGTACCGCAGGCCGAATGGCTGGAATCGGCCGAGTTCGCTCGGGTGCGGGACGGGCTCCGGATCCACCTGTACGACGGCGGCGCGCACTACCAGGGCACCGGGCCGGACGATCCCGCCGAGTACGCCCGGCTTGCGGTGGCCGACGGGCTGTGGGCGGGCCTGGTGCGCGCGGAGACCCCGTCGGCGCACGACGACGAGCCCGCGGTCGACGCCGCGGTGCACAACGCCGCGGCCGACGCCTGGGGCACCGGGCCTGAGCGGCTGGTGGAGGTGGCCCTGGCGAACCTGCGCCGGTCCGAACCGGCACCGCACTGGAACGTGGAGGGCGCGGTGCGTGAGGCGACGGCCAGCGCCGGCTGGGCGCTGCTGCTCGACGAGGTCGCGCCCGATCTGGTGGCGGGCGGGGCACTGGTCGCGGTGCCCGCGCAGGACAGCGTGATCGTCTGCCCCGCGCCGGACGAGGCGACCCGGAACGCGCTGGTCGGCGCTGTCGCCGAGCTGGCCCGGCAGCGGGTGGCGGGCGCCGCACCGGGCCGCGACATCACCGATTCGGTGTACTGGTACCACGACGGCGCGTTCCACCGGACCCCGGCGCCGGCACTGCCCTGAGCGCCGTCGGTCCGCCCGGCACGCTGTGCCGATCCGACCGCGCCGGGCCCGGTGCGTGACCGGTCCCGGGCCCGGTGCCGAACCCCTCACGCAGCCCACTGGTGATCGCTCAGCGTGACGCCGCGTCCCCGCTGCGATGGGGCTCCGCCGGGGGAAACGACCCTGGCGGGCGGTGCCTACGATGTGGGTCGGGGGAGCCGTCGAGTGGGGGAATACGGCTGTGGAATCGTCGTTCCAGGTGGACCTGCGCGGGATTGTCGACCTGCTCAGCCGCCATCTCTATGCGAGCCCTCGGGTGTACGTCCGTGAGCTTCTGCAGAACGCGGTGGACGCCGTCACCGCGCGCCGTCGCGACGATCCCGCCGCGCCCGCTGCCGTGTCGGTCGAGCCGCCCGACGTCACCGGCGACGGAACGCTCCGTGTGCATGACACCGGCATCGGGTTGACCGAGCCCGAGGTTCACGAGCTGCTCGCCACCATCGGACGCAGCTCCAAGCGGGACGAGCTGGGGTTCGCGCGGCACGAGTTCCTCGGCCAGTTCGGCATCGGGCTGTTGTCCTGTTTCCTGGTGGCCGACGAGGTCCGGGTGGTGACCCGTTCGGTGCGCGGCGGACCGACCGTGGAGTGGACCGGCCGGTCGGACGGTCGGTACCGGGTGGCGCGCGCGGTTCGGGAACGGCCCGAACCCGGCACCACGGTGACCGTGGCGCCCCGGCCCGGCATGGCGCAGTGGCTCGACCGTGGGATGGTCAGCGACCTGGTGGTGCGGTACGGCGACGCGTTGCCGGTCGAGATCTCGCTGGCCGGTCGGCGGCTGAACTCCGGAGTCCTGCCCTGGCAGACCCGGTACGCCTCACCGGCCGCGCGGGTCGCCGCGCTGCGCGACCACGCAGAGCAGACGTTCGGCTTCGCCCCGTTCGACGTGATCGAGCTGGCGGTCCCGGAGGCCGGCCTGACCGGCCTGGCCTACGTGCTGCCGACGGCGGCAAACCCGGCGTCGCGTTCCGGCCACCGTGTCACGTTGCGCCGGATGCTCCTCGCGGACGGCGTGCAGAAGCTGCTGCCGGAGTGGGCGTTCTTCGTCCGCTGCGTCGTGGACACCGGTGAGCTGCGCCCCACCGCCAGCCGGGAGGCGCTCTACGAGGACGACCTGCTCGAACACACCCGGGAGGCGCTGGGCGTGCAGGTGCGGGACTGGCTGGTGGGCCTCGCGGCCACCGACTCCGAACGCCTGCAGCGGTTCCTGTCCGTACATCACCTGGGCGCCAAGGCGTTGGCGTTGCACGACGTGGACATGCTCCGGGTGGTGGACCGCTGGTGGCCGATGGAGACCGACGCGGGACCGATGACCCTGGCGGCGTTCCGGCGCAGACACCCGGTCGTGCGCTACACCGCGACACTCGACGAGTTCCGCGAACTGGCCGCCGTGTCGGCCGCGCAGGACCTCGGTCTGGTCAACGGCGGGTACGCGTACGACATCGAGATCATGCGGCGGTTGCCGGTGCTGGACCCCGAGATCCAGGTGCGGCGGCTGGAGCCGACCGAACTGGTCACCCGGTTCGACCCGCCGGACCCGGACCTGGCGGACCGGCTGCGGCCTCTGCTGGCGCTGGCCGCGGACACACTCAGCCAGGCACGCTGCGAGGTGGTACCGCGGTCGTTCGACCCGCCGACGCTTCCGGTGCTGTATCTGGTGAGCCGCGCCGCGGTGCGGGCTGAGGAGTCGCGCGCGGCGCAGTCGGTGGCGTCGGACCTGTGGTCCGGGGTGCTGGGCGCGGTGGGCGACACCCGCGCGACGGACCGTCCGCAGCTGCTGCTCAATCTGCGTAACCCGGTGGTCCAGCGGCTCATCACACTGCCCGACCCGGACCTCGCCGGATTGGCCGTCCGGGCCCTGTACGGCCAGGCCCTGATGTCCGGGCACCATCCGCTGCGGCCGGAAGACAGCGCGCTGCTCAACCGTTCGTTCCTCGGCCTGCTGGACTGGGCGATGAGTGCGGGGGAGGCGCGATGAGCCGCAGCCACGCGGAACTGGTCGACATGCTCGGGCAGGCCGAGCAGATGCACCACGGTGAGGCGCAGACCGCGTTGATGGAGGACGTGGTGCGGCACGCCGACGCCGGCCGGATGCACCGGCTCGCGTTCGCGGCGCGCCGCAGTCTGGCCAGCGCGTACAGCGTGGACCGGCAGTGGGACAAGGCATTCCCGCTGTTCTCCCGCTGCCTGAGCGAGTACGACTCGCGGCCGGACGACTTCGGTCCCGAGGAGGACTGGGGGCTGCGCCGCTGGTACGCGCACATCGCCCAGTCGATGGCCGAGTTCCCCGAGATCAGCCTGGCCCAGTTGTACGGCGTGTTCGACGACATGATCCGCAGGTTCCGCGCCGGTGGGCACAATCTGGCCCTGGTTCACGAAGCCCGCCGGTGGGTCGCGCAACTGGCCCGCGACTGGCCGCAGGAGGAGGAGAGCCATCAGCAGTGGCGGGCGGCCGGTGGCGTCGACCCGGACTCGGTGTGGGACTTCGAGGCCGAGGTCGAACGGCTTGTCCTGCGTGGAGATGACGCGTCGCTGGCGCGGGCCCTCGCCATCGCCGAACCCGTACTGTCCGGCGAGATCTCGTTCGACGAGCCGCCCGCGCCGATCCAGTGCCTGATGCTGCTGCCGTTGGCCCGTGCGGGTCGTACGGAGGAGGCCGCGAGGGCCCTGCACCGGGCCCGCCGCACGATGGAGCAGGGTGTCTACCGGTACGAGTACAGCGGGATGGCCATCGAGTTCTGTGCGCTGACCGGCAACGAGGACACCGGCCTGACCATGTTGCGTGAACGGCTGAACGGCTACCTCACCCTGAGCCGGCCGAACGGCAGGATGGAGTTCGCCACCGCCGGTGCGGTACTGCTCCGGCGCCTGGTCCTGGCCGGCCGGGGCACTGAACCGATCCGCGCGAACGGCAGTGACCGGACCTGGCCGGCGGCGGCGCTGCAGCGGGAACTGGAGGACGACGCGCGGGAGCTGGCCACACGGTTCGACGCGCGCAACGGCACGACGAACCAGGGTGACCGGATCCGCGCCCGGCTCGGCGCGGAACCAGTCGTGGACTTCCTGCCGCTGTCACCCACCGCCCGCCCGGCGGTCCGGCCGGTGCTTCCGCCGCCGGGCACGCCCCCGGAGACGATCCTGGACCGCGCCGAGTGGCACCACGCACGGCAGGAGCAGGTGGCCGCTGCGGCCTGCCTCGCCGCCATCGGTACGCCACCACCACACCTCGCCGCCCGGCACGCCATGCTCGGTGCGCTGCTCGACTGGGACGCCGACGATGTCGAGCCGCGGATCCGCTGGGCGACCGAGGCCCTCCGGGCGGCCGGCGACCATCGCCGGCATCTGCTGGGCCTCTGCTGGCTCGGCAACTGGCTGGCCTGCCACGAGCGGCCCGGCGAGGGACTGCCGATGGTGAGCCGGGCCGTGGGTGAACTGCACCGCCACGGCGACCATCAGGCGATCGGCACCGGCGAGTTGCGGTACGCGCAGGCGTTGGTCGCGGCCGGGCGGGACGAGGAGTCCTACCAGGCCGTGGCGCGCGGTGCGGAGCATGCCAGGGCCGCCCGCGATCCGCTGCTGGCAGGTTCCGTGGCGCTGGTCGAGGCCAACTGGCGCGAGTACGACGAGTTCCCGCCCGGGCAGGTACTGGCGCTGGCTACCGCCGCGCGGGAGGCGTTCACCGCCGCTCGGGTGGCGGGCGAGGTGGTCCGCGCGTACGACCTGGCCCGGCGTATCCACGAGCGGGCCGGCACGCCGCAGCTGTTCGTCGAGCTGGTCGAGCGTGACCTCGCCGCGTTGCCGCCGTCGGCGCCGGCCTTGCTGCGCGGCTACCTGCGCTACCGGCGCGGGGTGGCGCTCATCGCCACGGGCCGGGCCGCCGAGGCGCTGGACGACATGATCGACGCGGTGGGCGAGGCCCGGTCCCGGGACGCCGACACCGCCGAGCAGGGGCATGAGCTGGCCGTGGTTTTCCGGGCGGCCGGCCGGATCGAGGATTCGGTGCAGGCCGCCGAGGATGTCGCCGGGTGGCTGGACCGGTTGCGGGAACTGGGCGCGCTGGACGATCCGGAGGTGGCCGACCTCAACCGGACCCTGCTCGCCGAGGGGTACCGCCTGCTCGGTGACGACTCCCTTGCCCTGGCGGAGTACGGGACGGTCGCGACGCAGGCCGCCGCCCGGGAGGACTGGGGGACCGTCGTCGTCGCGTTGGCCGACTCGGCGGAGACCCTCGGTGGACTGGACCGGGACGCCGAGGCGGCGGCGGCGTACCGGCAGGCCGGCGATGCCGCCCGGAGGGGCGGTGACCGGAACACGGCCGCCCTGTGCCTCGCCAACGAGGCGCTGTCGCTGCACTGGGCCGGCACCACGGACCGGGCGGTGGACGTTCTGGCCGACGCCGAGCGCGCCGTCCGCGCGCTGCCCGCCGAACCCGCCGACCTGCTCGCCGCGAACTGGGCTGGTGTCTACCGCACCGGCGCCTACCTGTTGGGCGGTGTCGGCCGGGTCCAGGAGGCCGTGGACCGGGCGGCGCGTGCCGCCGCGGCGTACCGGCAGGCCGGCGTGCCCGAGGAGGCGGTACGGATGGAGCTGCTGCGGGGGCGGATCCTGCTCACCGCGGACCGCCCCGACCTTGCCGAACCGGTCCTTCGCTCCGCGGTGGACGCCGCCGACGGGATGCCGGTACGTGCCGCGGCCCTCGATGCGCTGGCCGAGACGCTGGAGCGGGTCGGCCGGTCCGACGAGGCCGACCGGGTGCGCGCCGGACGGGCCTGACGGCCGGCGAACCGGCCGGCCGCAGGCACGGGAAGGTCACGGGTCGGTTCTGTCGACGGGTGTCGAGCCACCCGACGTGTGCCCTGCCGAGCTCGGTCCTTCGGCCCACCCCGAAAGTCGTGGAACCCGCGACCGGGTGCCCTCGATACTCGTCGGAGCGCGCGTGCGCTGCGCATGCGGGATGCCCAGCCCACCCGGTGCGACAGGACCATCGGCACAACGGATCGGAGACACAATGAAGCGCCGCATGCGGGTCCTCCTGGGGCTCCTCGCCAGCCTCGTCGTCACGACGGGCTTCCTCGTGGGAACTGCCGGCTCCGCGCAGGCGGTGGGGGGCACCGTTCCGGTGACCGCCTACCAGAACGTCAACGTCCGCACGGGTCCGTGGACATCCGACGGCATTCTCTTCACGTTCCACGCGGGGGAAACCCGGCTGGCGCAGTGCTGGGACACCGGCCAGACGATCACGGACAACGGGATCACGAGCGACGTCTGGATCAAGCTGGACGCAGGTGTCCCCGAGTGGGTCAGCGCCATCTACCTCAAGGGGGACGCGCACGCGAACGTCCCGTGGCTGTGTAACCACTAGCCTGAGGGCCGCGACGGCCGACAGCATGGCGTGCACCCGGAGTACCGGCGGGTGCGCGCCACTGTCCGGTCCGCGGATGATCGACGACCGTGACCGCGTCGATCTGGGCCGCATGCGGCGTGTGGCTGACCCACGGACCGGGTCGGCCAACAGCGAGTGCCCGTGCTCAGTCCGCGGTGACGACCGGTCCCAGCGGCCGGGGCTGGAACCGCCGCGGCAGCTCGAACTCGTAGGCGAGTGCGGCGCCGTCCCGTACCCCCGGCAGCGGACCGAACAGCGGCACCGGGTCCCCGTGCGCGCCCCGCCACACCGTCACCGTCTCCATGCCGACGTTCCTCCCGATCGGGTGCCCCGACACGATTGTCGAGGCATGGGAGGCCCGGCGCTCCTCGCGTCGACCGGCTCGGTGGCCCCTCGGTGAGTGTTGCAGCCGTCCGCCGCGTGTGCGCCAGAGCGATGGTGGGTTGGTCAGATGGACGGCGCGAGTTCGGCGAGCAGCACTTGCACCTGACGGGCGATGGTGTCGCGGATGGGTCGCACCTGGTCGACGGTCTTGCCGGCGGGGTCGGGGAGTTGCCAGTCGAGGTAGCGCTTGCCGGGGAAGATCGGGCAGGCATCGCCGCAGCCCATGGTGATGACCACGTCGGCGGCCTGGACGGCATCCTGGGTCAACGGTTTCGGGAACTCATGGGACAGGTCGAGGCCGACTTCGGTCATGGCCTGCACGACGGCGGGGTTGATGGTATCGGCGGGTGCGGATCCGGCGGAGCGGACGGTCACGCGGCCGGCGGCATGATGGTGCAGCAGGGCGGCGGCCATCTGGGAGCGCCCGGCGTTGTGCACGCAGACGAACAGCACCTCGGGGACGGTGGACACGGGTGGCTCCCTGGGATCAGTCGCGGGCGTTGTGGTCAGTGCTGCTTGGGTCGGGTCGGTGTGGGCGGGTGCGGCAGGCTGAACGCGAAGATGGCGCCGAACGCGGCGCCGCAGACCACGGCGATGAGCAGGTTGCGCATGATCAGCCAGATCAGGCCGGCCCAGACCAGGCCGGAGATGACCAGCCAGGTGCGCCGGTGGGTGGCGGCCCACCGCCAGAGCCGGACAAGCGGGCTGTTGCTGTTCATGGCGTACCCCTCTCGTCGGCGTGGTGGCTCACGACGTCGGTGTGGGACGGAGCGGTTCTTGTCGGGTGGCCGTTCATGATCTGATCGGTGGGCGGGTGGTGGCGGGATCGATGGCGTCGTGTCCGGTGGCGGGTGTGGTGGTCGTCGGGAACAGGGCCAGCACGGCGGCGGTCCCGATCAGCAGGCCGAGGGCCTGGAATCCGATGAACGCGGGCACGGAGGCGGGTGCGATGCCGGCGAAGGTGTCGCTGAAGGCCCGGCCGATGGTGACGGCGGGGTTGGCGAAGCTGGTCGAGGAGGTGAACCAGTACGCCGCGCCGATGTAGGCGCCGACCGCGGGTGCGGCCAGGGCGGTGCGGCCGGTGCGGACCAGGGCGAAGATCAGCAGGACCAGCCCGGCGGTGGCCACGGTCTCGGCGAGCCACAGGTGCCCGGCGTCGCGGGGTTTGCTCGACAGGGTCACGGCGGGCAGGGCGAAGGTGAGGTTCGCCAGGACCGCGCCGGCGATCGCGCCGACCACCTGGGCGGCGATGTAGGGGCCGAGGTCACGGCAGGCGAGTCCGCCGCCGGTGCGGCGGTGCAGCCACCAGTCGGCGACGGACACGACCGGGTTGAAATGCGCCCCCGACACCGGGCCGAAGACCAGGATCAGGACCGTGAGCCCCAGCACGGTGGCGGTGGAGTTTTCCAGAAGCTGCAGCCCCGGCTCGTGGGGCGACAGGGTGGCGGCCATGATCCCGGAGCCGATCACGACCGCGACCAGCAGCCCGGTGCCCAGGAACTCGGCCAGCAGCCGGCGGGCCAGCGGCGGGGTGGCCATCAGCATTCCCGGCGCAGGCCGGCGCTGTTCGAGGCCCGCTCGGCCAGCGCCGACAGGTGCGCGGTGACCTCGGTCAACGCGTCGGGCACCAGCCGGTAATAGGTGTAGCGGCCGTGCGGTTCCCGTTCGACCAGGCCCGCGTCGCGTAGTGCCCGCAGGTGGTGCGAGATCAGTGGCTGCTTGGCGCCGGTCTCGGCGACCAGGTGGCAGGTGCACAGTGCGCCGTCTGCGAGCAGCTCGACCATCCGGGCGCGGAGCGGGTCCGCCAACACCCGGATCACATCAATCTCGCTTGATATCAGCACA
>JBAUUM010000939.1:0-2399 GCA_049582705.1 Actinocatenispora sp. | reverse complement strand
GTGTCGAACTCCGCACAGGCGCCGTCCAAGGCGTCCGCGAACACCGGGAACGCCTCGTACAACTCCCGACCCATGCCCGCCCACTGCGCGCCCTGACCGGTGAACACCCACGCGGTACGGCCCGCCGACCGCGCCCGGCCCGACACCACGCCGGCCGGAAGCTCACCGTTCGCGACGGCGTCCAGGCCGGCCAGCAGCTCGTCCCGGGTCTCCCCGATCACGACCGCGCGGTGGTCCAGTGCCGACCGGGTCGTCGCCAACGACCAGGCGACGTCCACCGGACCGGCGTCCGGCTCGGTGGTGAGGAACGCGGACAGGCGGCCCGCCTGCGCCCGCAGCCCGGCCGCGGAGCGCGCCGACACCGGCCAGAGGGTCAGCCGGTCCACCGGCTCCGCAGCCGGGACCGGCTCGTCGGTGACCGGGGCCTGCTCCAGGATCACGTGCGCGTTCGTGCCGCTGATGCCGAACGACGACACTCCGACCCGGCGCGGACGGCCGGCGTCCGGCCACACGACCGGCTCGGTCAGCAGGGACACCGCACCGGAGTCCCAGTCGATGTGCGGCGAGGGCTCGTCGGCGTGCAGCGTGCGGGGCAGCAGCTCGTGCCGCATCGCCTGCACCATCTTGATGATCCCGGCGACACCCGACGCGGCCTGGGTGTGCCCGATGTTCGACTTCACCGAGCCCAGCCACAGCGGACGGTCGGAGTCCCGACCCTGCCCGTAGGTGGCCAGCAACGCCTGCGCCTCGATCGGGTCACCCAGCGAGGTACCGGTGCCGTGCGCCTCCACCACGTCCACCTCGGACGCCGAGACACCCGCCGCCGCCAACGCCTGCCGGATCACCCGCTGCTGCGACGGACCGTTCGGCGCCGTCAACCCGTTCGACGCACCGTCCTGGTTCACCGCGCTGCCCCGCACCACCGCGAGGACCCGGTGCCCGTTCGCCTCCGCGTCCGACAGGCGCTCCACCAGCAGCAGGCCGACGCCCTCCGACCAACCGGCCCCGTCCGCCGACGCGGCGAACGCCTTGCACCGGCCGTCCGGGGCCAGCGCGCGCTGCCGACTGAACTCGATGAACGTCTCCGGCGAGGAGATCACCGTGACGCCACCGGCCAGGGCCAGGTCGCATTCGCCGCGCTGCAACGCCTGCACCGCCATGTGCAGCGCCACCAGCGACGACGAGCACGCGGTGTCCACCGTGACGGCCGGACCCTCCAGCCCGAACAGGTACGCGATCCGACCGGACGCCACGCTGCCGGCGCTGCCGAGCGCGAGCTGACCCTCGAAGCCCTCCGGCGGGGTGTGCAGCCGGCACACGTAGTCGTGGTAGTTGGACCCGACGAACACGCCGGCGCGGCTGCCGCGTACCGAGTCCGCGTCGATGCCGGCCCGTTCGAACGCCTCCCACGCCGTCTCCAGCAGCAGCCGCTGCTGCGGGTCCATCGACATGGCCTCGCGCGGCGAGATGCCGAAGAAGCCCGGGTCGAAGTGGTTCGCGTCGTACAGGAAGCCGCCCTCGCGGGCGTAGAACGTGCCGGTGTGGTCCGGGTCCGGGTCGTAGAGCCGTTCGATGTCCCAGCCACGGTCGGTCGGGAACTCGCCGATCGCGTCGCCGCCCGCGACCACGAGGTCCCACAGGTCCTCGGGGGAGGCCACGCCACCGGGCAGCCGGCAGCTCATCGCCACGATCGCGATCGGCTCGTCGGTGACCGCGCTCTGCGCCGCGGTCGACGCCGGCCCGGCGGCCAAGGGCGCGTCGCCGTCCAACTGGGCGGCCAGGTACCGGGCCAGTACGGTCGCCGACGGCTGGTCGAAGACCAGGGTCACCGGCAACCGGAGGCCGGTGACGACCCCGATCCGGTTGCGCAGCTCCACCGCGGTGATCGAGTCGAAGCCGAGGTCCCGGAACGCCCGGCCGGGTTCGATGCCGTCCGCGTCCTGGAAGCCGAGTACCCCCGCGGCCTCCTCGCGGACCAGCCGCAGCAGCGTCTGCTCCCGCTCGGCCGCGGACAGCCCCGCCAGTCGACCGGACAGCGGGCCGGTCGGCTCGGCCACGTCGGCACCGACGGGCGCGGCGGTCTGCGCGTCGGGCAGGTCCCGCAGCGCCGGGCTGGGGCGTACCGCGGTGAGGGTCGAGGTGTAGCGGGTCCAGTCGATGTCGGCGACGGCCAGGCACGTCTCGTCGTGGTCGATCGCCTGCTGCAGTGCGGCGATGGCCGGTTCCGGTGCCATCGCGAGCATGCCGGTACGCCGTACCCGCTCGGCGAGCGCGTCGTGGGCCAGCCCGCCGCCGGTCCACACGCCCCACGCCACCGAGGTCGCCGCCAGGCCTCGCGCCCGCCGGTCCTCCGCCAGCGCGTCCAACGCCGCGTTCGCCGCCGCGTAATTCCCCTGCCC
>JBAUUM010000938.1:0-9716 GCA_049582705.1 Actinocatenispora sp. | reverse complement strand
GCCCCGACGCCACCGGCGCCGCCGGCCGGCAGTACGCCCGGCGCGGCGTCGTTGCCGGGCACGGTCAGCCGTTCAGCGTGGTCATGCCGTCCGGCGGGTACCGGTCGCCCGCCGCGGCCGGCAGCTCGGCGTCGATCCGGGCGAGGTCGTCACCGGTCAGGACGACCCGCGCGGCGGCCAGGTTCTCCTCCAGGTACGACCGGCGCTTGGTGCCCGGGATGGGCACCACGTCGTCGCCCTGGGCGAGCAGCCAGGCGATCGCCAACTGGCCGGGCGTGCAGCCCTTCTCCTCGGCGAGCTGCCGTACCTTGCCCGCGAGCCGCTGGTTGAGGGTGAAGTTCTCACCCTGGAAGCGGGGATTGCTGGCCCGGAAGTCGTTCGACTCGATCTCGTCGGCCGAGCCGAACCGGCCGGACAGGAAGCCCCGACCCAGCGGCGAGTAAGCGACGAAGCCGACCCCCAGTTCCCGGCAGGTGGGCAGGATGTCGTGCTCGACGTCCCGGGTCCACAGCGAGTACTCGGTCTGCAGCGCCGTGATGGGATGCACCGCGTGCGCCCGGCGCAGCGTCTCCTCGGATGCCTCACTGAGCCCGAGGTGGCGTACCTTCCCCTCGGTCACGAGCTGGGCCATCGCCCCGACCGTGTCCTCGATCGGGGTGGCCGGGTCGACCCGGTGCAGGTAGTACAGGTCGACATGGTCGGTGCCGAGCCGGCGCAGCGAACCGTCGATGGCGCGGCGCACGTTCTCCGGGGAGCCGTCGAGCCCCCGGTCGCGCTCCTCCCCGACCGTGATGCCGAACTTGGTGGCGAGTACGAAATCGTCACGTCGGCCGGAGATGGCCCGGCCGACCAGTTCCTCGTTGATGTACGGCCCGTACATCTCGGCCGTGTCGAGGAGGGTGCAGCCGAGCTCGAGGGCCCGGTCGATGGTGGCGAGCGATTCGGCCTCGTCGGTGGTCCCGTAGAACGCGGACATGCCCATGCAGCCGAGCCCGATGGCCGGGACGGACAGCGTTCCGAGTTGACGTTGCCGCACGGTTCTTCCACTCCCTTGTTCGTGGTCCTGGGCGGCGACAGGGTCGCCGGCGGACGTGCCCCGGGGAACGCCGTGCGGGAGCCCCCGTGTGCCACGTGCCGCACCTCCATTCGACCACGCCCGACGGGCCATTGCCCAACAGAACCGGTGACCCACGACCTGGACCAACTGCCGTCATTTTGACGGCGATCGGCGCTCGTCACCTTCAGATCGATCTTCACCGTTCGGTTGTCGGCCTGAAGAATTGCCGGGCAGACGTTGATCGGTGAAAGGAACAGAGTGCGCTACATCCGTGTGGGCTCGTCCGGTCTGAAGGTGTCGCGGATCGGCCTGGGCATGATGAGTTACGGCGACCCCACCGCGTTGTCCTGGTGTCTGGACGAGGGCATGGCCGAGCCGATCATCCGGCGTGCGGTGGACTCGGGCGTCACGTTCTTCGACACCGCCGACATGTACTCGAACGGCGCCAGCGAGGAGATCACCGGGCGGCTGCTCGGCACGTTCTTCGCCCGGCGCAGCGACTACGTCCTCGCCACGAAGCTGTACTACCCGATGGGCGTCGGCGCGAACGACCGTGGCCTGTCCCGCAAGCACATCATGGACGCCGTCGACGCGTCGCTGACCCGGCTCGGTACCGACCACATCGACCTGTACCAGATCCACCGGTGGGACGACGGGACGCCGATCGAGGAGACCATGGCGGCGCTGCACGACGTGGTACGGGCCGGGAAGGTGCGCTACCTGGGCGCGTCCCTGATGTACGCGTGGCAGTTCTCGAAGGCGCAGTACACCGCGCAGGCCGCCGGGCAGACCCGCTTCGTGTCGATGCAGAACCGGTACAACCTGGCGTACCGGGAGGAGGAGCGGGAGATGATCCCGCTCTGCCTGGACCAGGGGGTGGGCGTACTGCCGTACAGCCCGCTGGCCCGGGGGCTGCTCGCCGGCAACCGGGACCGCGACGGCGCCCGCCACACGACCCGCGCGGTGGCGGAGTCGAAGGAGCGCGAGATCGACACCGACTTCGACATCGTCGACGCGCTCCGGTCCGTCGCCGCGGAGCGGGGTCTGCCGCCGGCCCGGATCGCGCTGGCCTGGCTGTTGTCCAAGCCTGGGGTGACCGCGCCGATCGTGGGGGCGACCAAGGAAAGGCACCTGGACGACGCGCTCGCCGCGGTGGACGTGGTGCTCAGCGACGAGGAGGTGGCCCGGCTGGAGGCGCCGTACCTGCCGCGCGTCCCGTTCGGCTACTGACGATCGGGTGCTGACCGCACGTGTCGCACCCGTGGGCGGCGCGTCGACCGCGCTGCCCGCTCCGGCGTCGGCGCCGCCGCATCAGCCGGTGGCGTCGTCGAGGATCAGCGGTTCCAGCAGGCGGCGCGGTGGCTGGAGGGCGTGACTGACGGCGTCGTCGCGGGACGGCCCGCTGCGCCGGCCGACCGTCACGACGTCCTCGGCCGCGGGCACCACCCCGCACCGGGGGCAGGCGCTGTGCTCGTCCAGCCGTTCCTCACAGTCGGCGTGCCGGAACTGGCGTGGCGTGCCGGGGCGGGTGCTGAACCGTGACCCCCACCGCATCAGCGCGTGCATCGCCGGCCACAGCTCGCGTCCCGAGCGGGTCAGCACGTACCCGTCGCGGCCGGCCCGGGAGGCGTCGGGCTGCCGGTCCAGCAGCCCCGCGTCCACGAGGCGACGCAGCCGGTCGGCGAGCACGGCGCGTGGAATGTCCAGGTGCGCGACGAAGTCGCTGAATCGCCGCACCCCGTAGAAGGCGTCCCGCAGGACGAGCATGGTCCAGCGTTCGCCGATCACCTCGAGCGCGCGGGCCAGGGAACAGTCCTGGTCCGTGTAGTCCTTGCCCAACACGACTCCATCATACCCGCGTTCAGTTCAATCATCGAACTGTCTCTGCTAGTCTCCAGAAGTTCGGTCATTGAACTGAAGGATGTGCCATGGATCTTCGGCAGAGCCCGGGCGACCGGCAGGTCGCACCCACCGGGCCCGCTCGCACCGAGCCCACCCCCACGAGGCACGGGCCGGTGGACGGCGCCCGCACCCTCGCCGTCATCGGCGCGGCCACCCTGCTCGTCCTGATCGTCTTCACCACGGTCACCACCACCGTGGGCCAGACCGCGCGGGAGTTCGGCACGTCCGTCGGATGGCAGACCTGGGCGCTGAGCGGCATGAGCCTCGGACTGGCCGCGGCGCTGCTGACCAGCGGTTCCCTCGCCGACCGCTTCGGCCGACGCCGCGTCCTCAGCCTGTCCATGATCGGACTCGCGGTGTTCACGGCGCTCGGCGCCGCGGCGCCGAGCATGGGCGTCTTCGTGGCCGCCCGGGTGCTCCAGGGCGTCGCCGGCGCGGGCGTCCTGTCCGCCGGACTCGGCCTGATCGGACACACCTTCCCGTCCGGGCCGGCCCGCACCCACGCCACCGGGGTGTGGAGCGCCATGCTCGGCGCCGGCATCGCCACCGGCCCGATCCTGGGCGCGCTGCTCACCGACTGGGCCGGCTGGCGCAGCTCCTACGCGGCCATCGCGATCGGCGCCGCCGCCCTGACCCTCGCCTGGCGGGCGCTGCCCGAGACCCGGCAGCCCGCCACCGCCCGACGGGTCGACCTGCCCGGCGCGCTGACCATGCTCGTCGCGATGTCGAGCCTGACCGCCGCGCTGACCGCCGGGCGTTCCGGCTGGACCTCACCCACCACGCTCACGCTCTTCACCGTCGGCCTGGTCGCGCTGGCGGCGTTCACCCGGATCGAGACGGTACGTCGCGAGCCCATGCTCGATCTCGGCCTGCTGCGTACACCGGCGTTCCTCGCCTCCGTCGGCGGCGCGGTCACCACCGGCCTGACCATGATCGGCCTGATGAGCTACTCGCCGACCCTGTACGAACGGGGCTTCGGGTACAGCGCGCTGGCGGCCGGCGGCATCCTGTCCCTCTGGTCCTTCACCAGTACGGCCGTGGCCATGCAGGCCCGACGCCTGCCCGCCCGCTGGCAGACCCGCGGCCGGCTCGTCACCGGTCTCGTCGCGTGCGCGGTCGGCGCCGCCGCACTCGGCGGACTCACGCCGGGATCGCCCTGGTGGCGGCTGGTGCCGGGGCTGATCGTCGCGGGTGTGGGCAGCGGGCTGGTCAACTCGGCGCTGGCCCGGCTGGCGGTCGAGTCGGTACCGCACGGCAGCGCCAGCCTGGGCAGCGGAGCGAACAACACCGCCCGCTACCTCGGCTCGGCACTGGGCATCGCCCTGGTCGTCGCGATCGTCTCCACCGCCGGCACCGGACACGCCGGCCTGATCCACGGTTGGAACCACGCCGCGCTCACCACCGCCGTGCTCAGCCTCGCCGGCGCCGGGCTGGTACTCGCGTACCGGCCCCGGACCTGACCGGCCCCGGACCTGACCGGGCACGGCCGCCGCGCCAGGGGCCGGCCGGGCACGGAGTCGGGGCACGGGGCCGCCGTGTCAGGGGCCTGACCGGGCACGGAACCGACCGGGCTTGCGCCGTCTGTCGGCATCCATGACACTCATCCGGCGGCCGGACGGCCCCATGCCCTCCGGGGCGCGACCGTCGGGCCGTGGCCGGCGACAGACCAGCGGAGCGGAGGACAGCGTGGACGGCGACGCGGAGTTCGTGGTGGTGGTCAACGACGAGGAGCAGTACTCCATCTGGCCGCACGGCCGCGACATCCCGAACGGCTGGCGGACCGTCGGCGACGCCGGCAGCCAGGAGGCGTGTCTCGACTACATCGAGAAGAACTGGACGGACATCCGTCCGCTCAGCGCACGCCGCGACCCGTCCTGACCGCACCCGCTGCGCCCGTGGTCAGGCGGAGCGGGCGCAGCGGAAGCCGGCGAAGATCTGGCGGCGGATCGGCAGGTCCCAGTTGCGGAACGTACTGCGGGTCGCGACCGGGTCGCTGGCCCACGAGCCACCCCGCAGCACCTTGTAGCCGGTACCGAAGAACACCTGCGAGTACTCGACGTAGGGGAACGCGCAGAAGCCGGGATGGCCGGTGAACTCGCTCGCCGTCCACTCCCAGACGTCGCCGAGCATCTGCAGCGCACCGCACGGCGCCGCCCCGGCCGGGAACGACCCGACCGGCGCGGGCCGGAACCGGACCTGACCCAGGTTCGCGTGTTCGGGACCGGGCGGCGCGTCGCCCCACGGGTACCGGCGTTTGCCGCCGCCGACCGGATCCCAGGACGCCGCCTTCTCCCATTCGGCCTCGGTGGGCAGCCGACGGCCGGCCCACCGCGCGTACGCGTCCGCCTCGTACCAGCAGACGTGCTGCACGGGCTCGTCGTCGGGCAGCGGTTCGACCCGGCCGAACCGGCGCCGCCACCACGTCCCGCCGTCCCGGAACCAGAACGCGGGCGCGCGCTTGCCGGACCGGTTCCGCCACTCCCAGCCCTCGGTGCTCCACCAGCGGGGCTCGTCGTACCCGCCGTCCTCGACGAAGTCCCGGTACGCGGCGACCGGGACCGGCGTGCTGTCGATCCAGAACGCGGGCACGTCCACGGTGCGGGCCGGGCGCTCGTTGTCGTACGCCCAGTCGTCCGTCGAGGTGCCCATCGTGAACGGCCCGGCCGGCACCAGCACCTCCGGTGGCACCGCGGCGCGGGCGGCCGGCACGGGCACCGGGTCGGCGCCCGGCAGTACCGGTTCCCCCCGGCGCAGCTGGTGGGTGGCGAGCATGGTCTCGTCGTGCTGGTGCTCGTGCTGCACCACCATCGCGTACGCGAAGCCGCCGGACAGCAGCGGTGCCTCCGGGCCGAACCGGGCCCGGTCGAGCGAGTCGAGCACCTTCCGGCGTACGTGCCCCAGGTACTCGTGCGCCTCGGCCGGGTCGAGCAGCGGCAGCGACGGCCGTTCCGCGCGCGGATGCTCGAACGCGTCGTACACGCTGTCGATCTCGGGTCGCATCGGTTCGGTACCGGCCACCTGGCGCAGCAGCCACAGCTCCTCGTAGTTGCCCACGTGCGCGAGGTCCCACACCAGCGGGGACATCAGCGGCGAGTGCTGGCGGGTCAGCTCGGCGGTGTCCAGTACCGCGGTGGTCAGTCCGACGCTGCGGCTGCGGACCCGGTCGAGTTCGTCGGCGAAGCCCTGTTTGAGCGCCTCCTCGTCGGTCATACCGGCTCCCCCGCCGCGTTGAGTTCGGCGTCGATCACGTCGTCGGCCGGACATCGGCCCCGGGACACGTATCTGTCCAGGTAGGACGCCACCAGGTCGGTGTCGTCGCCGCTGCGCAGCAGCGCGTCGAGCGCCGCGTCGAAGCAGCCCAGCGCGGCCAGCGCGAGATCGGGATGGGCCAGGCCGTACCGGGCCGCGGCCAGCCAGCTCGTACGCACCGGTGCGGTCGCGGCCACGGCCGCAGCGCAGGACTCCGGGTCGGCGGTCAGCGCGGTGAGGACCGCGACCGGCACCGGCCACCACTGCGCGGGCAGGGCGTCCAGGTACCGCACCTCCAGCCACCCGCGCGGTCGTACCGGCGGGAACAGCGTGGTCAGGTGGAATGCCAGGTCCTCGCCGGTGGGTGGCCGGTCGGCGCCACCGAGCCATTCGCGGAACGTGAAGCCCGGGTCGGCCCGGAACGGCCGGTCCGGTACGGCGAGCACCGGCGCGTCGAGTGCGTATCCGGCCCAGGTGGCGACCGGGTCGCCGGTGACGGGCGGCCCGGTGCGGGGCGGGTCGAGGCGCTGCCAGACGGCCTGTCGGGTGGACTTCCAGCCGGTGACCCGGCCGGCCCGGACGGGCGAGTTGGCGAACGCGGCGACCATCGTCGGCCCGACGGCGTGCAGCAGCCGCCAGCGTCGCGCGATGTCGGCCGGGTCGGCGCCGGCGTCCAGGTTGACCTGTACGGCGGCGGTCGAGCACATCATGATCCGGCCGAGGTGGCCGCGCGCGTCGAAGTAGCTCTCCATGGCGTCGTACCGGTCGGTGCGTACCTGACGCTCCGGCGGCCGGTACGGGTCGACCGCGGACGGCACCAGGACCAGTCCGAGCGGGCAGAGTGCGGCCTCGACGTGTGCCAGGTCCCGGACCATCGGGGCCAGGCACGCCGCGAGCCCGGCACCGGGCGGCGAGCTGAGCTCCAACTGCCCGCCGGGCTCGAATGTCAGTGCGCTGCCGCCCGGCAACGGGTCGGCGAGCGCCGCGCGGAGCAGCTCCACCGGCACCCGCCGGGCGGGCCGCGTCACGTCCGCGACGATCCATTCCAGTTCGACACCGACCCGCTGGGGTGGTCCGGTCTTGAAGCAGACCCGTCCTATGTACCCGTTGACGTCCTCGTCGCTGCGCAGTGCTCCGGACACGTCCACACCTCCCCGTGCGGCGGCGTTCCAGCAATTTGGTTACTTAAAGTACCGTCGTGGCCACCGTAGAGATACCCCCTAAGTCGATAGGAATTCGAGGGAGTTATCACACCTGCCCGCCTCGGTCACGAACCACCGCACACCCGTCCGCCTCGCCCACCCCTGGCCGCGCCACATCGGGCCTGTCGGCCGGGACCCGGCCTGGGTAGGGTCCCCACGTCAGTATCAGCCGACGCCGGTGAGGTGCACCCGACAGCGGACGGAAATCGTCGGATCGTGGTCGCCCGTGCGGCCACCGCGCACCGCCCGACCGACCGATTCCGGCGCTCCGACGCCGGCCCGCCGTCCGCCGGCACCGACCACCAGCAGGCCACGACCAGGGAGGATCACCCCGATGAGCGAGGCCCCCGCCCAGGCCGCCCGTCGACCCGGCTACGGCCCGCCACCGTACGGCGCGCCGCCCGCCGTGGCCGAACAGGACGGGGCATGGCTCTACCGGGACGCCCTCGTCGCGCGCATCGACGGCTTCCGCCCCCTGATGCTCGACCTGTCGGTACCGATGGGCCGCAGCGAGGTACCCGTGGTGGTGTGGATCCACGGCGGCGCGTGGCTGCACGGCAGCCACAAGGACCAGCCCGGCCCGGTACCGTCCCGGCAGATCCGGGCCAGCCTGCTGGACGCGGGGATCGCCGTCGCCGCCGTCCAGTACCGGCTCTCCGGCGAGGCGGTGTACCCGGCGCAGCTGCACGACGTGAAGGCGGCGGTCCGGTGGCTGCGGCACCACGCCGGCGTACTCGGCCTCGACCCCGCCCGCTTCGCGGCGTGGGGCGACTCCGCCGGCGGCCACCTCGCCGCCCTGCTCGCCGTGACCGGCACCCCGGCCGCCGGTGGCCCCGACACCGAGGGCGACCTCGGCCTGACCGGTGTCAGCAGCGCGGTGCGGGCCTGCGTGAACTGGTACGGCGTCACGGAACTCGACACGATGCAGGCCCAGTCCCACCCGTACGCGACCGTCGACCACGACGCGCCCGACGCGCCGGAGTCGCGGCTCATCGGCGCGCCCGTACGGAGCGCCCCGGAACTGGCCGCCGCCGCCAGCGCCACCACGTACGTCACCGCCGGCGCGGCGCCGATGCTGCTGCTGCACGGGGTGGAGGATCGTACCGTCCCCATTGGACAGAGCGAGGTGCTCGCGGACGCGTACCGGCGGGCCGGCGCGCGGGCCGAGTTCGTCCCGGTGCCCGGCGCCGACCACGTCTTCGACGGTGTCGACCGACGTCCGCTGATCGACCGGAGCGTGCACTTCCTCCGTACCGAACTGGGCGTCGGCTGAGCCCTCGGACCGTCAGGCGACCACCCCGTACCCGGCGAGCAGCGCGTCGACCTCCGGTACGCCGGTCGGGGTGGTCCGCCGGGTCGGCGCACCGGCGGCGAGCAGTTCGCGCACCGTACCGGCGTAGTCGCCGTCCTCGGCACGGTTGTTGTCCAGCGCCCACAGCGCGCAGTCCAGCGGCGTCGGGCCCTCCGCGCCGAACGCGCAGTCGGCCACGTCGGCGCCGCGCCGCACCAGCAGCCGCACGGTGGCCAGCCGGCCGTGCATCGCCGCCTGGTCCAGCGGGGTGAAGTTGCTCCACCCCCGGGTGTCCACGGCCATCCCGGCGTCCAGCAGCGACTCGATCACGTCGGCGCGGCCGAGTACCGCGAACTGGCCGAGGATCCAGTCGTACTCGCCGGTCCTGGCGGCACCGAGCACCGGCGGCGGCGCGGTCGGCAGCCGTACCGACTCGCCCCGCGCGACGGCGAGGACCGCGGCGTCGACGGCGTCCAGTTCGGCGGTCGCACCGCGCGCCGTGAGCAGCTCGTACGCGGCGAGGTGACCGCACCGTGCGGCCAGCGCCAGGGGCCGGCGCCCGACATCCCACCGGTCCCACGGCAGGTCCACGTCGGCACCCGCGTCGAGCAGCATCGTGACGATCGTCAGGCCGCGCCCCCGGCCGATCGCGTGGTGCAGGCACCGGTTGGCGTCGACGTCGACACCACGGTCCAGGAACCAGCGCAGCCCGGCGACGTCCTCGAAGTCCAGCTTGTGGTTGACCAGGTTCTCGAAACCCGGCTCGTACAGCAGGTCGAGGAACGTGGTGTCCCCGTGTTCACAGGCGTGGTAGAACGCGTCGTCGTCACGGGTCGCGCCGTGCTCGACCAGCATCCGCACGAGCCGCGCGTCGGAGCGTTCCACGGCGTCGAACAACGCGGTCGTCCGGTCCCCGCCGTCCGGTCCGACGGCGTGGCTGTCCGGGTCCGCGCCCGCGTCGAGCAGCGCGCCGGCACAGTCCCGGACGTCGCCCGGCGTCCCGACCGACCGGCGC
>JBAUUM010000937.1:0-6846 GCA_049582705.1 Actinocatenispora sp. | reverse complement strand
TCCAGGATGTCCAGGATCGCCCCGCGCAGCGTGCCCGCCCCACGCCGACCCGCAGGGTTGGCAGCCTCAGCGTGGGCGTCACCGCCGGACGCGTTGTCGGGCGCCGTGTCGGCAGACGGGGCATCGCCCGATACGGGCTCCGCGGTGTCGTCGTGCGGCGCGGCCACCGTGATGTGCTCGGGCCCCGCCGACTTCTGCCCGGCCGTGGCACACGTATCCGGAGCGTCGATGTCAGTGGCCGGCGCGGCGACGGTAGTGGAGTCCGGGGTGTCGGAGGGCTCCACGGCGATGACGTGTTCTCGGCCGGTGTCGGTGAGTCGCCACCGGTGCGGGCCGTCTTCAGGCTTGGTGCGTTCGGCCAGTCCGGCGCGCTCCAACGCGCGCAGTTTCGGGGTGGTGGTCGAGTAGCCGAGTCCGGCCTGCTGTGCGATGTCGGCGGCGGTGGCCCCGCCGACCCGGTGCAGGACGGCCAGGATCGTGGCCTCCTTCACCGGAAGACCGGCGGCTGTGGGGGTGGGGGTCATGGGATGTTCTCCTTCCTCCTGCCATGAGCAGGGTTGTGGAGTGGGTGGCTGCACTGATGCACGCTTCGATGCAGGGATTGATCAAGTCGACTGGCCGCGCCAGCGGACAGTGCGGCGGGCGCAGTACCGTCAGTTGCGGGTGCGTCGCCAGGGCCAGGTGTAGGCGCCGAGTGCGTACCGGCCATCGAGGTCGGGGTGGACGCGGTCGGTTTCGTGGTAGGTGGTGGTGAGACCGTCGTCGTGTTCGTCGAGCACGATCAGGACCTCGCCGGTGAACCAGAGGTGTGGGTATTCGCCGGGCATGGGGTCCCTGTGCATGTCGGGGTTGGTGTGGATCGCGGCCAGGTCGGCGATGATCTGTTCGACGGTGGCGCGGTCGAAGCGGGGTATCACGAAGCCGACGTCGGTGGTGTAGCCGTCGGGGACCAGTGCCGGGTAGGTGCCGTGCGCGACCGGTTGTGCGGTGACGGTGGCTGGTATCCAGTGCGCGTCGGCCGGGGCGAGGTTGTCACGGGATTCGGTGACCTGGACGTGGTCGGGTGTGATCAGGTGACCGTTGGCCGGGTCGAGGTCGATCGTCACCCAGTGCCGGCCGGTGTGCCGGGCGTCGCGCAGCATGCCGATCACCGAGCCCGGGCCAGACGTGACACCCAGTGGCAGGTAGCCGGTGCCCTGATCGCTGTCGCTGTCGCTGTCGTTGTGGTTGTGGTTGTGGTTGTGGTGCTGCGGGGTGTCGTGCGTGTGTCGCCAGGTGTAGGTGGAGACGCCGTGGGCAGCGCCGCGGTCGGAGTACCAGGCGGGCAGGCCGTTGGAGACCAGCACCTGTACCGGCGGTGTGCCGGCGACGACGAGTGCGGGGCGTAGAGGGGCGTGGGCGAGGACCTGGGCTCGGGTGATGCGATGGGCCGGGCAGGCCAGGGCGTGTTCGGCCAGCGGTAAGACATCGTCGAGCCGGAACCACAGTCGATGTGGCATGACAGAACCTCCACAAGTGGTGGTGGGGAGTGAGCGAATGGGGTGGGCCGTGACGGCCGGGTCGTGGACCGGCCGGGCGTAGAAGAGCCCCGCACGCGAGTGCGTGCGGGGCGACGGTGCGAACCGGTCGGGTCTTCAGAAACTGGTCAGGTGCGGGGTGCTGTGTGGTCAGGCCGCCGGTGATGAGACCGCGAGGGCGACCAGGCGTTGGTCAGGCGGAAGGGTGTCGAGGGCCCGGTGGGCGTTGTGCAGGTAGGTGATTCGGTCGGTGAAGGTGTTGCTGACCGGGGCGAGGGTGTGCCCGTCGGCGGTGAGTAGGGCGTCACCGCAGATCGCGGTGCTGGCGGTGTAGTGCTGGTAGGCCATCGGGCCGGCTTGGAACATCTCCAGTTCTGCGGTGCGCAGGTGCGCGGCGGGCGGTGTGGCGGCGTTGTGCATGCGGATCGCGGTGATGCGTGGTTGGCGGCAGAAGTCGGTCCTGGCGCGGTCGATCGGGTAGGTGGCGGTGTGGGCCTGGTGCCGGGCGTGGAAGGTGTGCCAGGGGGCGGCGGGTCGGGTGCCGTGCACGACCCGCTGCCAGAGCTGGTGGCGGATCCCGGCGCCGAGCGCGGCGGCGTGTCGCATGCCGTCCAGGTCGAGTAGCCGTAGCGGGCCACCGGCGCACGAGGCGCGCCGGCCGGTGCGGGGGCCGATCAGGTGGCGGCGTTGCCAGAGTCGGAGGGCTGGGATCGCCCAGAACTGTGGGGTGAGTGCGCCGGCTACTGCGAAGTGCCGGTCGAGCGTGTGGGTCGTGAGCGCTTGGGCTGGCAGGTCGTCGGGCAGGCAGACGATCATCAGGCGGATCGTTACCGGCGGTGTGCTGGTGGGTGTGTCTGCTGTCGGGGTGCTGTCTGTCCTGGTGGCGGCTCCGGGGTTGGTGGTCGCTGTCGTGGTAGAGGCGCGGGGTGTGGTGGTCGGGACGCGGCTGCCGTAGCGGGTCAGCGGCGTACCGGCCGGGCGGCGTGCAGTCATGACGGTTCCTCCTTCGAGGCAGGTGCGCGTGGGCGCGCAGGGGCGACCGGCCCGCCAGGTCCGCGGGTCGGGTTCAGGAGTGAGTGGTGGGCTGGATGGCCCGGCGAGAGGGTGGTGCTGGTTCGGTGCGACCGTGAGGGCCGCCGCGCGGCGCGGATCGTCGACCGGCCCTGCCGGGCGGGTGGGCGATGGGCGCCGAATGGTGCGGCGGTGGGTTCCCGACGGTGGGACCGGACCGAGGTGAAGCAACAAGAAGTGGTGTGTGGCGCCGACGGTAGCGCCCGAATCTGTCAGTCGTGGCCACCGTCATGATCGTCAGAAACGGCCCTGACCTGCACTGTGAGAGATCCAGGCCGGTCAGCGCCTGGAGTGTGAGGTCCCGTGACTCGTTCGAGATCTCACACACCGCGGTCCGGGCCGGCGGACCCGGTGGTTACTCGTCGGCATCGTCGGTGAACCGCGCCGGGTTGGTGGCCGGGTTCTCCGGGCCGTGATCGGACGGCAGTTCGTGCAGCCAGCGCCGTACTCCAGGTTCGGCGGCGAGTGTCCAGGCGGGCCCAGCGGGATGCTCGGCGTGCACGCCGGTGGCCACGGGCATCGCGGTCGGCACACCGGCCAGAGCGTCGAGCAGGTGTACTTCGCGGCGGTGGCTGGGCACGCGCAGCAGGACCGGGTAGCGGGGCCCGTAGGCGGCGAGCTGTTCGTAGCCGCGCAGCTTTCTCAGCACGGTACCGAGGGGTTCGGTGGCGTTGTCGTGTTCAAGGAAGAACCCCACCTCACGTCTGCCGGCGCACCAGACGCCGTGCCCGTCGGGCCGGATACCGGAGCGGGCGAACACGCTGGTGGCGTGCTGCTCGGACCACCACCGCGCCAACCGGGCGCTGGTGTCGGCGCGGGTGTGGGCGATCAGGTCGACGAACAGCTGATTGGTGCCCAGCAGGTGGGCCAGTTTCCGGGACCCGACGATGCGTTCGGTGCGCTCGATACTGGAGCGCGGCGCGGGAGCGTCGGGCCGGTCCGGGTCGCTGAACGCGGTCGGGTGGACCACCATCCCGAGCGGTCCGAGGGTGTAGAGGTACTGGCGGCTGCCGGTAGTGACATCCACGAACCGGCTGACCACCTCCAGCCGGTGCAGCGCGGCCAGCCGAAGCCTGGCTGAGCGCGCGGACGGGAACAGCATCTCGGTGATCTGCTCGCTGGACAGCACGTAGTGCTCGGCCAGCCAGACCAGCAGCTGCCGGTCGCGGGAGGTGAGCCGACGAAGCCGGTCGAGACGGTCGATCCGGTCCAACCGGCGAGACGTTGTGCGACGAGTAGCGGAACGCGATGAGGAACGGATGCTGGACACGGCGAGGCTCCTTCAACGGGATGGGGGAGAAAAAGGACACCCCTCATGGGGAGGGGTGTCTGGAGAAGGCGGTGTGGTGGCCATGGGCGGTCACCGGCGCTGTGCGGCACAGACGTCGTGAGTTGAGGGTCTGTCCGCGCTGTCGGGGTGATCAGTGGTGAAGGGCTGGTGAAGACGTCACGGAAAGGCTCACGGATACGTGCTTGCCTGGGCTGACAGAACGAGCGCGTACTGTGTCGGGGTGCTGTGGCGCAGGGCCCTGTGAGGTTTGGTGCGAAGGCTGAACACCGACCGGACCTCTGCCAACTCGACCTGTGACACCTCCGCGGCCGGCCACGCGATCAGCGTCTTCTCGTCGGCCCGAGTTGCTGGCCGGAACTTCAGCGCCTCGTGGATCTGCGGGCAGCTCCCCGAACTCGGCTGCCGGCGCCTTCATCAGCCTGGCGACGAGTCCACCACGGTTGCGGAACTTCCTCCAGCACATCCGGGCATGGGCCCTCCAGCTCGAAGAACTTCAGAAGCAGGCTGAAACCCAGCCGCGTCGTCCCGGTCTTGTCCGCCGCAGGGCCCTGGCCGCCGTCCATCCGCGTCCAGCTCGCCAACAGCTCGTCGGGCGAGCAGTCATGCCCGCCCGTTCTCCCCTTCCCTCACCTGCCGGCGGGCTTCATCTGGAGGGCAGCGCAAGGATCCTTGAGAGCGAGAAAGGAGGTCATCTGACCTAGCTAGAGCTCTCCGTTCTTTACCTTGATCCCGGGGCAGCTGGGTGTCTCGGGTCCAACAACGGGAGGGCCGTAGGGCAAGCCCTCAACGAACCGTCCACACTCGCACCGACGCATCCTTGCGTCCCACGGTGATGGCGACTGAACGCCCGTCCAGCTCAGTGAACTGAATGCCGAGCGCGCCGCCGCCCTCATGCGCGGCGACCGGGCTGCCCAGTGCGTGGCCTTGTTCCAGGTCCCACGCACGCATCGTGCTGGTGAAGCCCGGGGCGGGGTAGTCGTCCACGGTGCACGTGACAGCGATCGGTGAGCTATCCACGGCGCCGACGGCCACCACGATGTCGGTTTCTTCATCGAGCGGTTCGTTCCCGGCGAGCGGCTCGCCCCACTCCCCGCGGTCGATGTCCATCGGGACAACGCTGCCGAAATTTCCGGCGGCGATCACGATAGGGCGGCCCCACACGTGAGTCAGAGCGAAGGAATGCAGCCATTCCTCGCCGTTCTCGGTTTCCACCTCGTCGTCGAACTTCACGAAGGGTAGACCTACATCGAGATCCCACACCCCGTTGCAACCGTGGTCACCGTCGTAGGCCACCAGTACCGGCCGGCCATCGAGCACCCCCGTCGCTGAGCAGCGGTCGTACCTGATGTTGTGATCCTGGGCGGGATGCCCGTTGCCGATGTCGGTGGCGTCCCACACGTGGACGGCGTCGTTCGCGGGGGAGGTGAGAAACAGTGACCGGCCGGGGAGTTCCAGTGTGCCGGCCGTGTCCACATGGAAGTAGTGGATGTCCGCGAAGGTGCGGACCGCACCACTGTCCAGATCCCACTGTGCGAACCGTTGCCGTTTCGAGCCTCCGCCGACGACGATCCGTCCGTCAACGACCAGGGCCCCCAGCGCCGACAGCGGGGCAGGGTCATACGGTCCGTACCTCGGTGGCCACGGGGGGCTGTCAAGGTGGTGCACCGCCCACCGGTCCCGCAGCGGATCCCAGGTGCACGCCCCGTCTGGATGTGTGCCTACCAGCAGTGGCCCCGTGCTGGTGGTGACGAGGTCAAAATCCGCAAGGCGGCCGTAGGGTATCTCGGAGGACTGGACGAGGGAGAGTTCTGCCATGGTCGGCAAGTCTAGGAACGCCCTGTCGGGCTGGGGGTGGAGCGGTCCGCATCCTGTTCGTCCTGCACACCGTCAAGAATTCCGGGACTGTGTGCTTGCCGCTTTCGCTGCATGCCCACCGAACATCAGAAATCGCTCTGAGGCCTACGCATTCGTTGATGATCCCCGGTTGCGTGGCCTGCGATTCTCGTTGGGATGGTGAGAGAACCGGTCGACGAGTTGGTCGATGGCGCTGGCGTCCTGCGCCGGTGTTGACGCCGCAGCGGCCTCCCGGATGGTGACCGCCTCACCGGCCACAGGCTTGGGTGGCCGGGTGCGCATCGTAAACGCCGGGGTGTGCTGCCCGTCGACAACCAGGCGGGCCGCGGCGGTGTAGGCATCAAGGTGGGTCAGGTCGTGTTCGTCAAGTTCGGGCAGGGTGTGTCGGGCCAACACGCGGGCGTCTTCGGGCGCGACGGAGAAGTAGATCTTGTTGCGGGCGTTGGCGCTGGCCGCGGCGAGGAGGTCTTTCGGGAACTGGGCGAGGTCCTGATGCGCAAGCACCATGGACAGCCGGTACTTGCGGGCTTCGGCGAGCATGGTGTCCAGCGAGTTCGCCAGGGTCAGGAAGTTGTGCGCCTCGTCGATGATCAGGCTCGCGTCGCGGCGTTTGTCGGGGTGCAGGTTGGCGCGGGCGGTGGCGGCCTGCCACACCTGCGCGAGCACCAGCGATCCGAGGAGCCGGCTGGTGTCTTCGCCGAGCTGCCCTTTTGGGATCCGCACCAGCAGGGCACCCCCGTCGAGGACCTGGCCCATGTCGAAGCTGGGGTGCGGGGAGCGCATGGTGCGTTTGACGAAGTCGCGCAGCAGGAACGCCCGCAGCCGGGCGAGGACGGGGCCGATGACCTGGGAGCGTAGGGCGGGGTTGAGTCCGTCGTACCACTGCCAGAACCCTGATAGGCCGGCCGGGTCGTCCAGCCCCGCGGTCATCGCGGAGCGGAACTGCGCCGAGTTGAGTAGCGGCGGGATGTGTTGGAGGGTGACGTTGGCGTGTCGCAGCAGGGTCAGGCATGCCACGCGCATGACGTCGTCCATGCGCGGCCCCCAGGCCTTGGCGAAGATGCTGGAGAAAATGGCGACGAGGTTGTCGACGACCAGGTCCGGGTCATCACC
>JBAUUM010000936.1:0-2365 GCA_049582705.1 Actinocatenispora sp. | reverse complement strand
ACGCAACCGGCTAGGATCGACGTGAGGTCATGAGCACGCTTCCTTCTCATCCGCCTTTCAGCGGGCCTCTTCAGCCGTAGCGTGCTCCTTCTCCTCACCGGACGTCCGGGCGCCACCCACGGGTGGCGCCCGTTCCACGTACCGGTCAGAGTCGGGTCGCGCGGACCAGGACGCGCGCGCCACCAGATCGTGCGCGTCCTGCGGGGACTCCCACGATCGCCAGCGCCCGGGGTCCGAGTCGTAGTCGGGAGTCATGACCGTCACAGCGGGACTGTCCCACGCGGTGGCGGTGCGGTACGGCGGATTTCAGTCGAGGCGGCGGCGTCGGTCAGCCGGCGCGGTCGTGGTCGGCCAGTACGGCGTCGATCACCCGGCGGTTGACCGCGGCGTTCTCCTCGTCGCTGTCGATGTCGGCGGCCAGGCCGATGAGCGCCTTCCACAGTGCCCATCCCCGTGCCCGTGCCCAGGTGCCGGGGTCCTGCGCGACCGCGGCGCGGAACACCTCCCGGCTCTCGCCGGTGAACAGCGTCCACGCGATCACCAGGTCACAGGCGGGGTCACCCACGCCCGAGGTGCCGAAGTCGAGGACGGCGGCGAGCTGCCCGTTCCGCAGGAGCAGGTTGCCGTGCGCGATGTCGCCGTGGAACCACAGCGGCGGCCGGTCCCACGTGTTCTTCAGCGCGGCGTCCCACACCGCCGTGGCCCGGTCGGTGTCGATGCGGCCGGTCAACGCCCGCAACGACCGACGGGTCTCGTCGTCGTAGTGTGCCGGGGGCGCGCCCCGGTAGAAGCTGTGCGCGCCGGCCGGTGGCCCGTCCGTGGTGTCGACGCGCTGCAGGGCGAGGATGAACTCGGCCACCGAGACCGCGAAACCGGGCAGGTCACCGATGCGGTCGAGGCTCGCGGTCTCGCCGTCCAGCCAGCGCCGGACCGACCAGTGGTACGGGTATCCCTCGCCGGGTTCACCCTTCGCCAACGGCACCGGGATCGGCAGCGGCAGCTCGGGAGCGAGGACCGGCAGCCAGCGGTCCTCCTTGGCGACCGCCGGCACGTACCACTCGGCGGTCGGCAGACGCACCGTCATCTCGTCGCCCAGCCGGTAGGTGCGATTGTCCCAACCGTCCACCTCGACCGGTCGGACGGGCAGGTCGCTCCACTGTGGAAACTGGGTCGCGATCAGCCGGCGCACCAGGTCGGTGTCGATCCCGGCGCGGCCGTCGTTGTACGGACTTTCCACCACCCGACGAGTGTGCCGGCCGGCCTCGTCGAGGGCAAGGTTTTTTCGAGTCCGGAGACACGTCCCACGCGCGGCGGTGCGCGGCGGTGTCGTGGCGGTGCTCCGGGACCCGTCGCCGGCGCCCGGGCCGGCGCCCGGCTCAGCCGCGCCCCGGGCGCAGGTGCAGCCATGCCGTCCGTACCTTCCGCCGCGCGATCTGGCGGAGGAACGGACCCGTGCAGTCGCCGACGAATATGGCGAAGTCGGCGAACCAGTGTGCGCCGGGACGGTCGCCGACCCGTCGGGCGGCGTCCCGAACGGCGCGCAACTGCTCGACGGTCATCGGCAACGGCGGCTCATCCGGTTGGTAGATCGTCCCGACCGGGTAGTCGTGGCCGGGCCTGCGGGTCATCTCGATGTGGCAGCCCAGGACCGCGCGTACCGGACGGGCCGCCGCGAAGTCCACCAGGGCGTCGAGGCTGGCCCGGAACGCCGGAGCGTCGTTCACGTACAGCCGACCCGGGTACACGGTGTCGCCGGTGAACAGGAAGCCGGTCCACGGGTCGAAGATCGCCACGGACGCCGCGTGATGGCCGGGGCAGCCGGTCACGTCGAGTACCCGGCCGCCGAGGTCGTACCGGACCGTCTGGCGCGGCCAGTCGTCGAATCCGAAGAACTCCCGCACCGCCTCCGGTTCACGCGCCACGACGGTGGTGCCGGGCCGGTCGGCGAACTGGTCGTCCCCGCCGACGTGGTCGCCGTGGCCGTGGGTGTGTGCGACGACGAGCCGGTGGTCCGCGCGGGGATGCCGGTCGAGCCAGTCGGCGACGAGGCGGTCGACCGTCGCGCGCAGCGGCATCCGCTGCGGATCCGCCACCGCGCCGGTGTCGAGCAGGAGCGCGGAGTCGTTGCCGAACAACAGATACAGGAACGGAGCCTCGTACGTCTCCAGCTTGCTCTGCCGGAGGATGTACGTGTGCTCGTCGACGCGGTGGACCTGGAGCGGGGGATCGGTGTTCCGGGCGCGGGGAGGGGCGCCGTGGATCCAGGTCACGTCGAGGTCGGTGCGCACCGGTCCGCCGGTGAAGTCCTCGGGCTGCTCCGTGTCATCCGCCACGATCTTGTCTCCTCGTCCTTCGGGTGCCACCG
>JBAUUM010000935.1:0-4053 GCA_049582705.1 Actinocatenispora sp. | reverse complement strand
GCCGACAACGGCACCGACGCCGGCACCGACGCCGGCACCGACGCCGACGCCGACGCCGGCACCGACGCCGACGCAGGCACCGGCGACGGCGACGGCGACGGCGAGCAGCGGACCGCGAAATGACATGGCCGCGGGTGGAAACCACACGCTAGGCTTCTAGCCGGTCGGCAGGTAAGTTCGCCGCCGCTCCCACACCTATCTCCCAGCCACCGCCCGTCGTCCGGTCGACCCTGGCCGGCGGGCCGTCTCCCCGCTCTATCCCGAGGAAGGTTCCGGTGCTGATCCGACTCCTGCGTGCGCACCTGCGCCCGTACGCCAGACCGATCGGCCTGGTCGTGGCCCTGCAACTCGTGCAGACCCTGGCAACCCTCTACCTGCCGACCCTCAACGCCGACATCATCGACAACGGTGTGGTCAAGGGCGACACCGACTACATCCTGCGTGTCGGCGGCGTGATGCTCGCCGTGACCCTGCTGCAGATCGCCTGCTCGATCGGCGCCGTGTACTTCGGGGCGCGTACGGCGATGGCCCTCGGCCGGGACGTGCGTGCGGCGATCTTCGGCCGGGTGCAGCAGTTCTCCGTCCGCGAGGTCGGCCACTTCGGTGCGCCGTCGCTGATCACGCGTACCACCAACGACGTCCAGCAGGTGCAGATGCTGGTCGTGATGAGCCTGGTACTGATGGTCTCCGCGCCGATCATGTGCGTGGGCGGCATCCTGATGGCGCTCAACCAGGACGTACCGCTGTCCTCGCTGCTGTTGATCATCATCCCGGTGCTCGTCGTCGCGGTCAGCCTGATCCTGCGGAACATGCGTCCGCTGTTCCGGGTGATGCAGAAGCGCATCGACAACGTCAACCGGGTGATGCGCGAGCAGATCACCGGCATCCGGGTCATCCGCGCGTTCGTCCGGGACAAGCACGAGCAGGACCGGTTCGCCGACGCCAACGACCAGGTCATGACCGTCGCGATGAGCACCGGCAAGCTGATGGCGATGATGTTCCCGACCGTGATGCTGGTCATGAACATCTCCAGCGTCGCGGTCCTCTGGTTCGGCGCGCACCGCATCGACGGCGGCACCATGCAGATCGGTGCGCTGACCGCGTTCCTGAGCTACCTGATGCAGATCCTGATGTCGGTCATGATGGCGACCTTCATGTTCGTGATGGTGCCCCGGGCCGAGGTGTGCGCCGAGCGCATCGAGGAGGTGCTGGACACCGAGACGAGCCTGACCGTCCCGAGCGCGCCGGTCACCACCCTGACCGGGCACGGCACGCTGGAGATCCGCAACGTGGAGTTCCGGTACCCCGGCGCGGAGGAACCCGTGCTCTGCGGCGTCGACCTGCGCGCGCTGCCGGGCGAGACCACCGCGGTGATCGGCAGTACCGGCAGCGGCAAGACGACCCTGCTCAATCTGGTGCCGCGGCTGTTCGACGTGACCGGTGGCGAGGTGTTGGTCGACGGCGTGGACGTCCGCGACCTGGACCCGGCGGTACTGTCCGCCACGGTGGGGCTGGTACCGCAGAAGCCGTACCTGTTCTCCGGCACCGTCGCCTCGAACCTGCGGTACGGCAAGCCCGACGCCACCGACGAGGAAATCTGGCACGCGCTGGAGGTGGCGCAGGCGCGGGACTTCGTCGAGGCCCTGCCCGAGCAGCTCACCGCCCCGGTCAGCCAGGGCGGTACGAACCTGTCCGGTGGCCAGCGGCAGCGCCTGGCGATCGCCCGGACTTTGATCGCCCGGCCGGAGATCTACCTGTTCGACGACTCGTTCTCGGCGGTCGACTATGGCACGGACGCGGCGCTGCGTGCCGCGCTGGCCCGGGAGACCGGCGACGCGACCGTGGTGATCGTCGCGCAGCGCGTGTCGACGATCCGCAACGCCGACCGGATCATCGTGCTCGACGAGGGCCGGGTCGTCGGCGACGGCACCCACAGCGAGCTGATGGACGGCAACGACACCTACCGGGAGATCGTGCTCTCCCAGCTCACCGAACAGGAGGCGGCGTGACCACGACAGCAGGTGGCCCGTCGGCCGCCGCCGGGAACCGGCCGGCACTGCCACGCCGTGGCCCCGGCCCCAGCCCCGGCATGGGCGGACCCGGCGGCATGATGCGCGGCGGCATGTCCACCGAGAAGCCGATGAACTTCAAACAGTCCGGGCTGCGGTTGATCCGGATGATGCGACCGGAACGTGCGCTCGCGTACCTGGTGATCGCTCTCGGCGTGGCCAGCGTGGCCCTCAGCGTGACCGGCCCGAAGGTGCTCGGGCACGCCACCGACCTGATCTTCACCGGTGTGGTCAGCGGGAAGCTGCCCGCCGGCGCCAGCCAGGAGTCGGTCGTGGCCGGCCTGCGGGCCCGCGGCGACAACAAGCTCGCCGACATGATGTCCGCGATGCACCTGACCCCCGGCCACGGCATCGACTTCACCGCGGTCGGCCGGGTGCTGCTGATCGTCCTGGTGCTGTACGTGGCGTCGTCCGTGTTCGCCCTCTTCCAGGGCCGGTTGACCACCACCATCGTGCAGCGGCTCGCGTACCGGTTGCGGGAACGGGCCGAGACCAAGCTGGCCAGGCTGCCGCTCGGCTACTTCGACGGCCAGCCGCGCGGCGAGGTGCTGTCCCGCACCACGAACGACATCGACAACATCTCGCAGACCCTGCAACAGGTGCTCAGCCAGATGGTGACCTCGGTACTGATGGTGGTCGGCGTGCTGGCCATGATGATCGTGATCTCGCCGCTGCTCGCACTGGTGGCCGTGGTGACCGTGCCGCTCTCGGTACTGGTCGCCGCGCGGGTCGGCAAGCGGGCCCAGCCGCAGTTCCTCAAGCAGTGGGCCACCACCGGCAAGCTGAACGCGCACATCGAGGAGATGTACACGGGGCACGCGCTGGTGAAGGTGTTCGGCCGGCAGAAGGAGGCCGCCGAGGTCTTCGCGGAACACAACGACGCCCTGTACACGTCGAGCTTCCGGGCGCAGTTCATCTCGGGGCTCATCCAGCCGTCGATGATGTTCATCGGCAACCTGAACTACGTGCTGGTCGCGGTGATCGGCGGGTTCCGGGTGGCGTCCGGCAACCTGTCGCTGGGTGACGTGCAGGCGTTCATCCAGTACTCCCGGCAGTTCACCCAGCCGATGACGCAGATCGCGTCGATGGCCAACCTGCTGCAGTCCGGCATCGCCTCCGCCGAGCGGGTCTTCGACCTTCTGGACGCCGACGAGCAGGCACCGGACCCGGTGTCGGCGCAGCGTCCGGAGCGGGTGACCGGGCGGGTCGCGTTCGAGAACGTGTCCTTCTCGTACGAGCCGGAGAAGCCGCTGATCGAGAACCTGTCCCTGACCGTCGAGCCGGGGCAGACCGTGGCGATCGTCGGGCCGACCGGGGCGGGCAAGACCACCCTGGTCAACCTGCTGATGCGGTTCTACGAGATCGGGGGCGGGCGGATCACCCTCGACGGGGTGGACGTGGCGACGATGTCGCGCGACGACGTGCGGTCCCGGATCGGCATGGTCCTCCAGGACACC
Organism: Actinocatenispora sp.; assembly: GCA_049582705.1. Taxonomy (GTDB): domain Bacteria; phylum Actinomycetota; class Actinomycetes; order Mycobacteriales; family Micromonosporaceae; genus Actinocatenispora. The sequence continues at coordinate 527 of JBAUUM010000935.1, read as the reverse complement.
TGGCTGTTCGGCGGAACCATCGCGGAGAACATCGCGTACGGGGTGGACGACGTGTCCCGGGAGCGCATCGTGGAGGCGGCCCGGGCCAGCCACGCCGACCGGTTCATCCGCACCCTGCCGGACGGGTACGACACGGTCATCGACGACGAGGGCACGAACGTCAGCGTCGGTGAGAAGCAGCTCATCACGATCGCGCGGGCGTTCCTGACCGAGCCGGCGATCCTGATCCTGGACGAGGCGACCAGCTCGGTCGACACCCGGACCGAGGTGCTCATCCAGCGGGCGATGGGTTCGCTGCGCGAGGGCCGTACCAGCTTCGTGATCGCGCACCGGCTCTCCACCATCCGGGACGCGGACGTGATCCTGGTGATGGAGTCGGGCCGGATCGTGGAGCAGGGCACCCACTCGCTGCTGCTGGAGGCGGACGGCGCGTACGCCCGGCTGCACGCCGCCCAGTTCGCCCAGCCGGTGTCCGCGCTGGACTGACCCGGGGGCGGGGAGAAGGAGCGGGGTGGCCGGTCGTCGAC
>JBAUUM010000934.1:0-18290 GCA_049582705.1 Actinocatenispora sp. | reverse complement strand
ACCCGCTGGCTGCGGCAACGCATGCTGGCCCGACTCCTGGCGGTGCCACCGCACCGGCCCGCCGCGTCCGGCACCGGCGATCTCGTCGGACGGCTGACCGCGCAGGCCGCCGACGCGGGACAGGCCGGCCCGGCGCTGGTCCTCGCCGCGCTCTCCTGGTTGCCGTCGGCCGGCAGTCTTGTGGCCTTGGCCTGGCTGGATCCACGACTCGCGATCGCGTTCGGCGCCGGCACCGTGGCCGTCGGCCTGGTACTGCGGGCCTTCGGCCGGCGCGCCTCCGACGCCGCCGCCCACTACCTCTCCGCGCAGTCCGACATCGCGCAGCGGCTGACCGAGGCGCTGGCCGGTGCCCGTACCATCGCCGCCGCCGGTACCCAGGAGCGGGAACACCGGCGGATCCTCACCCCACTCCGGGAACTCGGCCGACACGGCGTGCGCAGCTGGCGGCTGCTGGCCACCGCGTCCGCCCAGGCCGCCCTGGTGGCGCCACTCGTCCAGATCGCCGTCGTCGGCACCGGGGGATGGGCACTGGCCGCCGGGCACCTCACCGCCGGGCAGCTCTTCGCGGCGAGCCAGTACGCGGCGATGGGCACCGGCTTCGGGGCACTGGTCGGTCAGCTGCAGCAGGTGGCCCGGGCCCGCGCGGGCACCCGGCGGGTCGGCGCCGTGTTCGACGTCGAACCCCTGCGCTTCGGGCGTACCACGCTGCCGCCCGGCCCGGGAGTGCTGCGACTGACCGGCGTCACGGTCCGGGAGTCGGGTGCCACCCTGCTCGACGACGTCGACCTGAGCATCCCCGGCGGCAGCACCGTCGCCGTGGTCGGCACCTCCGGTGCCGGCAAGTCGACGCTGGCCGCGGTCGTCGGCCGGCTCCGCGACCCGGACGCCGGCACGGTCCGGCTGGACGGTGTCGCGCTGCCGGACCTGACCGAGGCCGCGCTGCGGGCCGCCGTCGGACTCGCCTTCGAACGGCCGGTACTCGTCGGCCGCACGATAGCCGACGCGCTCGGCGAGCAGGGCGACCCGGACCGCGCACCCGCCGCGCTGCGCGACGCGGCCGCCGACCGGTTCGTCGCCATGCTGCCCGACGGGGTGGACACCACGCTGGACGCCGCACCGCTGTCCGGCGGCGAACGGCAGCGCCTGGGACTGGCCAGACTCCGGCCCGGCAACAGGGTGGTGGTCCTGGACGACGCGACCTCCAGCCTGGACACCGTGACCGAGATGCAGGTGAGCCGCGCCCAACTGGCCGGCCCGTGTCGTACCCGGCTGATCGTCACGCACCGGCCCGCGGTCGCCGCCCGCGCCGAGCTGGTGGTCTGGCTCGACGCCGGCCGGGTACGCGCAGTAGGCCCGCACACCACGCTGATCGGCGATCCGGCCTACCGGAAGGTCTTCGCGTGAACCCGATCCTGGCCGCGGGGTGGGCGGCGTTGCGTCGCCGACCCCGCCGGACGCTGGCACTGCTGGCCTGGGCGCTGCCCGAGGCGTTGCCCGCCGCCGCCTGTGGCCTGGTGATGGCCAGGGCCGTGGACCGTTTCCTGTCCGGTGCGACCGTCGCCGGCCTGGCCTGGCTCGCGCTGCTCGCGGTGGTCGGTGTCGCGGGCGCGATCGGTGCCCGGCAGGGGTTCCGGCGGCTGGCCGACATCGTCGAACCGTTCCGGGACGACCTGCTCGGCACCGTGGTGCGCGCGAGCATCGACCGGGCGACCACGACGCGCGGCCCCGCCACCGACGACGGTGTGGTCGCCCGGCTCACCCAGCAGGTGGAGGTGGTCCGGGACACCTACGCCGGGCTGCTCGTGACCGTCCGCGGGTTCGCGCTCGGCAGCGTCGGCGCGATGCTGGGGATGCTGTCGCTCGCGCCGGTCCTGGCCCTGCTGCTGGTACCGCCGTTCCTGCTCGGCCTGCTGCTGTGTCTCGCGACGGTGCCACGGTCGCTGCGCCGGCAGCGCGAGTACGTGCGGGCCACCGAACTCACCGCGGCCCGCGCCGGGCTCGTGCTGTCCGGCGTACGGGACGTGGCGGCGACCGGGACGGGTCGGGCGGCCCGCGGGTTCGCCGGCGAGGCGGTCGACCGGCAGGCCGCCGCGGAACGGTCGCTGGCGCGGCTGGGCTCGCTGCGCACCCTGTTCCTGGGTGTCGGCGCCTGGGTACCGCTGGTCGCGGTGCTGCTCGCCGCGCCCTGGCTGATCGGACGTGGCCTGACCGCCGGGCAGATCGTGGGCGCGCTGACCTACGTCATGCAGGGCCTCAACCCGGTGCTGCGTACCGTGGTCCACGGCATCGGCGCCGGCGCGCTGCGGTACGCGGTGACGTTGGAGCGGCTGCTCGACTCGGCGCTGCCCACCGGTCGGGGCGGCCGCGCCACGGTGGCCGCCGACGCGGTGCCCACGCAGGTCCGGGACGTCGGCGGGTCGGCGGCGGACATGTCGCTGCGCGACGTCACCTTCGCGTACGGACCGCACGCGGAGCCGGTCGTCGACGACCTGTCGCTGACCGTGCCGACCGGCGATCACCTCGCGATCATCGGTCCCAGCGGCATCGGCAAGTCGACGCTGGCCGGTCTGATGTGCGGACTGTTGCGGCCGGACCGCGGCACGGTCCTGCTCGGCGGTCACCCCGTCGACGAACACCCGGCGGAGATCCTGGCGGCCACCCGGACGCTCATCCCGCAGGAGGCGTACCTGCACGGCGGCTCGGTGTGGGAGAACCTGACCTACCTGAACCCGTCGGTGGAGCCCGACCGGGTCGACCGCGCGGTGGCAGCGCTGGGGGCCGACGCGCTGGTCACCCGGCTCGGCGGCTACCGCGCCCGGTTGCGTCCCGCCGCGCTGTCCGCCGGTGAGGGGCAGCTGGTCGCGCTGGTCCGGGCGTACCTGGCGGACGCGCGGATCGTGGTGCTCGACGAGGCGACCTGTCACCTCACGCCGGAGGCGGAGGCGCGCGTCGAGCAGACCTTCGCCCGGCGGGAGGGCGGCACCCTGGTGGTGATCGCGCATCGGCTCAGCTCCGCGCTGCGGGCCCGCCGCATCCTCCTGCTGGACGGTCGCCGGGCGGTACTGGGCGACCATGCCAGCCTGCTGGCCGACGCCCCGCTCTACGGCGAGCTGCTCGGACACTGGTCGGACGGCGCGGCGCGCGCGGTGTCAGCGGATCCAGCCGGCCTCCCGCGCGATGTGGATCGCCTCGATGCGGGTACGGGCGCTGAGCTTGCCGATTCCCCGGGATAGGTAGTTGCGGACCGTGCCGGCGGTGAGACACAGCCGGTCCGCGATCTCGGACACGGGCATCCCGTTGGCGGCGATCGACAACACCTCGGCCTCTCTGCGGGTCAGCGGGCTGTTTCGGGCGGTCAGGGCGGCCACGGCGAGGTCGGGGTGCAGCACCCGCTGACCGTCGCACAACCGCCGGATCGCGTCGACGACCTCCTGGGGCCGGACCTCGCTGGCCAGGAAGCCGAGCCTGATGTCCTGGGACTGCCGGAGCTCGCTGGAGTGCTGGTGGTCCATCAGCACCAGGTACCGGCAGGACCGGGGCAGTCGGTGGCTGGCCCGTCGCGCGTCGAGCGAATGGCGGGCGAGCAGGGCGTAGTCCGCCACCACCACGTCGGGACGCCGGCGCCGGATGCCCGCGGTCATGTTCTCCTCCTCGGTGAGCTCCCCGACCACGGTGAAGTCGTCCTCGTGGGACAGGAAGGCAGCGAGCAGTGCGCGCAGCAGTCTGTTGCGCTGCGCAAGCAGCAGCCGGATCACCCGACCTCCTCGATGGGCCTCGGCCGTACGGCCTGGCAACAGAATCGGGGCACGACGCCCCCGGGAGCTGTCGCGCCGGTTCGTGGGCGCGACGGTGGGCACCGGGTCCGGTGCCCTGCCCGGCGCAGTGCTGGGGGCGCCGGAGCCCGAGTTCGCGGTTCCGTGTCCTTTCGGGGAGGCCAGTGCTCGAGGGCGACGCGTGAGGGACGCGCCCGCGCAGCGGACATGATCCAGGTACTGATTTACGAAGAGTGTCTGCTCCGGTGCTCCTCGGCACGCTTCTGTCGCTCAATGTCTCTGAGTGTTCACGGAGATACTACTAGTATTCGTTAGTGGCACGAATCAGCCTTCTGTCTGATATCCCGCCACGCTCGCCGGGTGGCGTCGACATCGCCGCCCGACCCGGGGCTGCTCCACCCGAGCGCGGCCCGCCCGCTGGGTGGACACGCCGTGGGGTGCCCCACCACCAGCGCGGACGATCTGCTCCGATGCAGTACAGGTCGGCACGGGCGGCGCTCGCCCGGCCGCCGCAGCACGGCGGGCTCCGGCCGCGGAAGGGGGACACCGATGAGGATCACGGCGCTGGAGACGGTCCGGCCCACGGTCCAACCGAACCTGGTCTTCGTCCTGCTGCACACCGACGAGGGCGTCTCCGGCCTCGGCGAGGCGTTCTTCGCGGCGGGCGCGGTCGAGGCCTACCTGCACGACGAGGTCGCCCCGGCGCTGCTGGGCACGGCCGACCCGCGGCCCGAGCCGGTGGCCCGGCTGCTCAGCCCGTACGTCGGGTTCCAGGGCGGCGGCGTCGAGACGCGCGCGGTCGGCGCGGTCGACCTGGCCGTCTGGGACCTGCTCGGCAAGCAGAGCGGGCTGCCGGTGGTGGACCTGCTGGGCGGCGCCGTACGGGACCGGGTGCGGATCTACAACACCTGCGCCGGCTCCGGCTACGTGCGCGGCACCAGCCGACAGGAGTCGGCGAACTGGGGAGTGGGGAGCGCCGACCGGTACGAGGACCTGGACGCCTTCCTGCACCGGCCCGGCGAACTGGCCCGGGAACTGCGCGACGAGGGCATCGGCGCGATGAAGGTCTGGCCGTTCGACACCGGTGCGGAACGCACCGGCGGCACCGACATCCGGCCCGACGACCTGGCCCGGGGCACCGCGGTGCTCGCCGCGATCCGCGACACCGTCGGTGACGACCTGGACGTCATGGTCGAACTGCACGGCCTGTGGAACCGCCGCGCCGCCACCACGATCTGCGATGCCGTCGCGCCCTACCGGCCGTACTGGGTGGAGGATCCGCTCCGGCCCGACGCGGTGGACGCGCTGGCCGCGCTCGCCCGGGACATCGACGTACCGGTCGCGACCGGCGAGACCTGCGTGGGTCGGCGGGGGTTCGCGGGACTGCTGTCCCGCGGCGCTGTCGACGTGGTGACCGTGGACGTGCAGTGGACCGGCGGGCTGACCGAGGCCCGCAAGGTGGCCAGCCTGGCCGACACGTACGCCACGCCGGTCGCGCCGCACGACTGCACCGGGCCGGTGTCGTTGGCCGCCTGCCTGCACCTGGTCAGCGCCAGCCCGAACGGCCTGCTGCAGGAGACGGTGCGGGCGTTCCTGCGCACCTGGTACGCCGAGGTCGTGACGGGCCTGCCGAGCGTCGTGGACGGGCACATCGCGCCGACCGGTGCCGCCGGGCACGGCGTGGCGCTGAGCGAACGACTCGACGACGTACGCCACGCCACCCGCCGGATGTCCACGATGGAGGATCAGTGATGACGACCGTGCCATCGACGGAGCCGCCCTGGCAGGCGGCCGACGACGTGCGCATCACCCGGGTCCGCACCATCCTCACCGCGCCCGAGGGCATCACGCTGGTGGTGGTGAAGGTCGAGACCAGTGAGCCCGGCCTGTACGGACTCGGCTGCGCCACGTTCACCCAACGCGCACTCGCGGTCGCCACCGCGGTCGACGAGTACGTCGCCCCGCAGCTGATCGGGCGAAGCCCAGCGGACATCACCGACGTCTGGCATTCGCTCGCGGTCAGCGGATACTGGCGCAACGGCCCGGTGCTGAACAACGCACTGTCCGGTGTGGACATGGCGCTGTGGGACATCCTCGGCAAGCGGGCCGGGTTGCCGGTCTGGCAGCTGCTCGGCGGACGCTGCCGCGCCACGGTCCCGGTGTACGGGCACGCCTCCGGCCGCGACGTCGCCGAGACGCTGGACGAGGCCCGCGCCCTGTGCGAGGCCGGCTACCGGTACGTGCGCTGCCAGACCGCCGTGCCCGGCGCCGAGACGTACGGGGTCGCCGGCGGGGCGGGGGCCTGGGACCCGGCCGGGTACCTGCGTACCGTGCCGATGCTGTTCGAACGGCTGCGTGCCGAGCTGGGAGACGAGGTCGAGCTGCTGCACGACGTGCACGAGCGGCTGGCGCCGATCGACGCGGTGCGACTGGCCGTCGAGTTGGAGCCGTACCGGCTGTACTTCCTGGAGGACCTGCTGGCGCCGGAGGATCTGGACTGGCTGCGGCAGGTACGGGCCCGCTGCGCCACCCCGCTGGCGATCGGGGAGCTGTTCGTGCATCCGGCCGAGTACCTGCCGCTGGTGCGCGACCGGCTCTGCGACTTCGTCCGCTGCCATGTGTCCGCGATCGGCGGCATCACGCCGGCCCGTCGGCTCGCCGCGACGGCGGAGCTGTTCGGGATCCGTACGGCCTGGCACGGTCCGGGCGACGTGTCGCCGGTCGGGCACGCGGCCAACCTCGCGCTCGACGTCGCATGCCCCAACTTCGGCATCCAGGAGCAGCACGTGTTCTCCGCCGTCGCGGCGGACGTGTTCCCCGGCTGCCCCGAGGTGCGGGACGGGAACCTGGTCGTCGAGGACAGGCCCGGTCTCGGGGTCGACCTCGACGAGCGGTTGGCGGCCCGGTACCCACCGGTCGCGCCGCTGGTGAACGACGGGTGGACCCGGTCGCGGCTGCCGGACGGGACCGTGCAGCGTCCCTGAGCCCGGCACCACCCGCCGACGGACGCGGTGACCTGCGGGGGGAGCGCGTCGGGCTCTCACCTGTTCGGCGGTGGTCGCATTGTCAGCGGTCGCCCGGCGGACTACCGTCACTGACACGATCCAATCGCTTGCTGAACGTAGTTGGGTTTCGGTTCTTCGTCACTGTCACACCCACCGTCCCGCCGCGGTACAGCGCCATCCGACCCTCCCTTCCGGAGGGTGCCGCGACGGGCAACCCCCGGTACCGTTACACCCCCGACCGCAGCAGAGACACCGACCGTCGCGTCCACTCCCTTGGCCGCCGGTCGATCCGGTAGTGACCACCTCTACCCGACGGAGGCATCGGTGACGCTTCCAGGGATTCCCTTCGAACAGGCCGCGGGCGACGGCGGACACCGGCCCCGCACGCAGGTCGTGATCATCCACGCCACCGACAACACCGCCAGCGCCGAATCCGAGGCCGACTACGCCACCCATCGGCCCGACCAGACCAGCGCGCACCTCTACGTCGACGGCAACAGCGCCGTGCAGGCGGTACGGCTGGACCACATCGCGTTCGGCGCCCTGTACAACGGCAACGAGATCGGCATCCAGTTCGAACTGTGCGGACTGTCCAACCGTATCTCCGACGCGACGATGCGTGAGGCCGCGCCGCTGGTCGCCGAGGTGTGCCGACGCTACGACATCCCGATCCGCAAGATCAGCGCCAGCCAGGTGCGCAACGGCGTCCGGGGCATCTGCGGGCACGCCGACATCACCAAGGCGTTTCCACAGGACCACGGGGACCACACGGACCCCGGGGCATCATTCCCGTGGAGCCGCTTCATCGGATACGTGAAGCAGGGAGACCTGGAGGACGACATGCCGATCCGTACCAGCCTCGGCCATGGCCAGGACCAGGAGCTGCCCTGGGGTGAGCACGTGGTCCTGAAGTGGAGCAAGGAGTACACCGACCCGCGCGGCGCACACGAGGACGGCAACTACCCCGGCTACGTCGCGCCGGTCTCCTCGTACACCGACGGGCTCGCCGCGATCCGCATCTCCGGCCTGCAACCCGGCGACCCGTACCAGGTCCGGATCATCGTGCACGACTGGAAGGGCGACCACGCCACCAGCACCAGCACCGAGGTCATCGCCGACGCGACCGCCAGCAGCGGCGACCAGTACGTCAACGCGCCGCTCAGCGTGCATCTCACGCACGGGCAGCACCTGTACCTCGAGGTGACGGTCTGGCCGGCCACCGAGACACCCACCCGGCCGGCGCCGAAGGTCGTCGGCGGCACCTGGCGGCTGCGGCAGGATCCCGCCTGACGGCGGTCAGGGCGCCGGCGTCGCCAGGTCCGCGACCACGGCCGCGAGCTGCGGCGGTTCGACCCGGTCCAGCGACGTCAGGCCCGCCAGCGGAACCCAGTCGTGCTCCTGCAGGTTGACCTGCTCGTCGGGGAGCAGGCCGGTGCGACTCAGCGCCGGTCGCTCCGTGCCGTAGCGGGCAAGGAAGAACAGTTCAGGGCCGACGAAGTGGGTGCCGTTCCATTCCACGTCGCGCTCCACCGGCACCGACCGGTCGAGCACCGCGGCCGGGTCGAGGCCGGTCTCCTCGACCAGTTCGCGCCGCGCCGCCCGTAGCGGCGTCTCGCCCGCCTCGATGCCGCCGCCCGGCGGCTCCCACAACAGGGTCCCGTCGTGCGGGTCCCGCCACCGCAGCAGCAGGACCCGGTCGGCCGCGTCCAGGCAGACCACCCGGACCGCGGGGCGATGTCTCGTCTCCACGCCCCGGACTGTAACCCGTGGCAGCGAGTCAGATGGCGCCACCGTTGGCGAAGAGGACCTGGCCGTTGACCCACCGGCCGGGCCCGGCCAGGAACGCGACGACCTCGGCGATGTCGGCGGGCTGGCCGAGCCGCTCCAACGGCGCCTCGTTCGCGATCTGCTGGACCAGGTCCTCGCTCTTGCCGTCGAAGAACAACGCCGTCGCGGTCGGTCCCGGCGCGACCGCGTTGACCGTGATGTCCCGGCCGCGCAGCTCGCGGGCCAGCGTCAGCGTGACCGCCTCCACGGCGCCCTTGCTCGCCCCGTACGCGCTGTACCCGGGCCGGGAGAAGCGGGTGATCGAGCTGGAGAAGTTGACGATCGCCCCGCCCGGGCGCAGCCGCCGTGCCGCCTGCTGGTTCACCACGAACGTGCCGCGCACGTTGGCCGACAGCACCCGGTCCAGGACCGCGAGGTCCAGGTCGACCAGCGGAGACAGCGGCATGATGCCCGCCGCGTGCACCACCACGTCGACCCCGCCGTACTCGGCCTCCGCGCGGTCGAACATCGCCGCCACGGCGTACTCGTCGGCGACATCCGCCTGTACCGCGATCGCCCGCGCGCCGTCGTGCCGCAGCGTCTCCACCGCGGAGTCCGCCCCGGACTTGCCGCCCACGTAGTTCAGTACGACCGCGTACCCGTCCCCGGCGAGTCGTCCGGCGGTCTCCCGGCCGATGCCCCGGGTCCCGCCGGTCACGATCGCGACCCTGTCCCGCTGCTCCGTGCTCATGCTCCGCCCCCGTCCGCCTCGTGGTCCCCGGACCGCCGATCGCCCAGATGCGCGCCGCCGGCGTTGGGTCTCCAGCAGCGCAGCGGGCACGTCCCGGCAGCCCGCGTATCCCGTCAGGATGCCAGGTTCGCGCCGCCGCGCTCAGGGCCATCGGGCCCGAGAGTGGGGTGGAATTCCCGACGTCCGTGCCGGGACCGCGGAACCTTCGCAGGTCGTACACATCACGCCCGTGGAAGGTCCACACCGGCCGCATAGCTTCCGGAGCATGAGAGTGACGATGATCCTGCCGGCGCTGACCGAGGCGACGAGTCCGGTGTTCCGTCCGATCAAGTACTCACTGTTTCCGCCGCTGGACTGGCCACGCTGGCCGGTTATCTCCGCGACGACGACGAGGTACGCATCTGGGACGAGCACGTCGAACCGCTGCGCCTCGACGACGACCGCCCCGACCTGGTGGTGATCCAGCCGTACATCACCTCCGCCCGCCGCGCGTACGTCCTGGCCGACGCGTACCGGGCCCGGGGAGTGCACGTGGCCATGGGCGGACTGCATGTCACGGCCCTGCCGGACGAGGCGGCGGGACACGCCGACACCGTGTTCGTCGGGCCAGGGGAGGACACCTGGCCCACGTTCCTGGACGACTTCCGCCGCGGAAGCGCGCGAGCGCGGTACGTGTCGACCGACCGGACCCTGGCGCGGCTGCCGCCGGTGCGTCGGGACCTGATCCAGCGGCACCGGTACCTCGTGCCCAACTCCATCGTCGTGTCGCGCGGCTGTCCGCACCACTGCGACTTCTGTTACAAGGACGCGTTCTTCGCCGGGGGCAGGTCCTTCTACACCCAGACCGTGGACGCCGCACTGGCCGAGATCGACCGGCTGCCCGGCCGGCACCTGTACTTCCTGGACGACCACCTGCTCGGCAACCGGCGCTTCGCCGAGGAACTGTTCGCCGGCATGGCCGGGATGGGCCGGGTCTGGCAGGCCGCCGGCACGGTCGACTCGGTACTCGCGCCCGGGTTGCTGGAGCGCGCCGTCGACGCCGGCCTGCGCAGCCTGTTCGTCGGCTTCGAAACCGTCAACGGCGCCAATCTCGCGGCCCAGCGCAAGCGGCAGAACATCGGCCGCGACTACGCCGCGGTTGCCCGTCGGCTGCACGACCTCGGTGTCATGGTCAACGCCAGTTTCGTGTTCGGAATGGACAGTGACGGTCCGGACGTGTTCGACCGTACGGTGGACTGGGCGGTCAAGCACGGCATCGAGACCGCCACGTTCCACATCATGACGCCGTACCCGGGAACCGCGCTGTACCAGCGGATGCGCGCGGCGGGCCGGATCGTGCACGACGACTGGGACCACTACGACACCCGGCACGTCGTGTACCGGCCGGTCGGGTTGACCGCCACCGAACTGGAGGACGGCTACTGGCGCGCGTACCGGGACTTCTACCGGTGGTCCGCGATCTGGCGGGGCGCCGCGACCAAGGACCTCGGCCGCGACCGGCTCCGGCACCTCCTGTACGCGGTCGGCTGGAAGAAGCTGGAACCGTTCTGGGACCTGCTGATCCGCGCCCGGCGGGTCACCGGGGCGCTACCGGTACTCGAATCGGTGCTGAACGGCTTCCGCGCCCGTCGCCCGACGGCGTCCAGCGGTGCGACGATGGCCGGTGGGCCGCCGACCCGGGTGCCGACGCGGCATCTCTGACGTGCCGGTACCGGTCGGTCGCCGGTGCGGAGGCGTCGGGACCAGCCCGGGCCGGACGGGAGATACTCGCGCGATGAAGATCGATCTCAACGGGCGTACCGCCCTGGTGACCGGGTCCACCGCCGGCATCGGCGAGGCCACCGCGCGGACGCTGGCGGACGCCGGTGCCGACGTCGTGGTCAACGGGCGCGACGCGGACCGGGTCGCGGCGACGGCGGCGCGGATCGGTGCGCGCGGCGTCGTCGCCGACGTCGGCACCGCCGAGGGGGCCGCCACGCTGGTCGAGGAACTGCCCGACGTCGACATCCTGGTCAACAACGTGGGCACCTACGCCGTCCAGCGGGTGTTCGAGATCCCGGACGAGGAGTGGTTGCGGCTCTTCCAGGTCAACGTGCTCTCCGGGGTCCGCCTGGCCCGGCACTACACGCCACGGATGGCCGCGCGGGGCTGGGGCCGGGTCGTCTTCGTCAGCAGCGAGGCGGCCGTGCAGACACCCGTGCACATGGTCTACTACGGCGTGACGAAGACGGCGCAGCTGGCGTTGGCGCGGGGGATGGCCGAGCAGGTCGCCGGGACCGGCGTCACGGTCAACAGCGTGCTGCCCGGGCCGACCATCAGCGAGGGCGTACGGCAGTCGTTCGACGCCCGGTACCCGGGCGTCGACTTCGCCGAGCAGGAGCGCCGGTTCGTGGCCGGGGGTCGCGCGTCCGCATCCCTGCTGCGCCGCCTGATCCGGCCGGAGGAGGTCGCGAACCTGATCACCTACCTCGCCTCGGAGCAGGCCGCGGCCACCACCGGAGGCGCGCTGAGCGTCGACGGCGGGCTGGTCCCGAGCATCATTCCCTGAACAATCCGCCGGTCGCCGCGACCACACCCGTGTACGAGGGTCCGGACGGTGTGTCAGAGTATCCCCGTGCCGCTGGCCGGCGCCGGTCTGACGGCCTGCGGTGGCCGTGTCGCGGCGATGCCCACACACTGCCGGAGGTCTCCCATGGTGCGCTTCGAGCGCCGCGCCCTGCTGGCGGCGCCGGACGGCTCGCCCGCGGCGATCGGTGGTGAGATCACCGCCGAGACCGTGTGGTCGGCGTTCCTGGACGGGGTCTTCCTCCTGCCGACCGAGGACCCGGACGTCGCGGAACTCAACGCGCTGCGCGACGAGGAGGCGGTCGCCGCGGGCCGGATCACGGTCCTTCCCGGGGTGGGCGACCCGTACCGCACGACCTGGTGGTGCCCGGCGCGCCGCCCCGTGGTCGAGCCCGCCGCCGTACGGTACGGCCGGCACCTGACCAGGACGCTGCGGACCTGCGGCTGGACCGCGACCGTGGACGCGGCGTTCGACCAGGTCGTGCGCGAGTGCCGGGCCGACCGGTGGCCGGAATGGATCACCCCGGCGTTGGCGGACGTCATGGGCGAACTGCACCGTGTCGGGCGGGCGCACAGCGTCGAGGTCTGGGCGGGCGACGAACTCGTCGGTGGCGTGTTCGGGCTGGCCCGCGGGCCGGTGTTCTCGATCGACTCCATGTTCCACCGCCGTTCCGACGCCGGGAAGGTGGCCTTCGCCGAGTTGGCCCGCCGGGCGGACGGTACGACGCTGGAACTGATCGACATCCAGGTACCCACCCCGCACGGGTCGAGCCTGGGTGTCGTCGAGATGGCCCGGGAGGCCTACCTGGACCGCAACCAGGCGGCCGGCGGGCCGGTCGTGTTCGACACCGCCGCGCACCCGGTCGACCGGCTGCTCGACATCTCTCGCAGCTGACCGGTCACCGGTGGGTGTCTTCCGTGGCGACGGCGGCCAGGAAGGGCTCCAGTTCGGTGGTGACGCTGCTGGGCCGGTCCCGCACGAACAGGTGCGCACCGTCGACGACCCGGCTCACGAACGGGCCCGTCGTGTGCCTCCGCCAGCCGGCCATGTGCGACTCGGTGACGTCGTGGTCGCCGCTTCCCCGCAGTGCCAGGACGGGGCACCCGATGGCGGTCGTGGGCACCTCGTGGTCGCGGGCCAGCCGCAGGTCCGCGCGCAGGATGGGCAGCAGCACCTCCAGCAGGCCGGGGTCTGCCGCCGCGATCGTCCGGGCGCCGTGCGCCTCCTCCGGATCGTCCACGGCGTCACCCGTCGCGGCCGTCGACGGGGGTGTCGGCGCGCCGCAGGCGCCGAGGACCAGCGCGGCGGGCGGCCTTCCGGCGGCCGCGGCGAGGACGCAGAGCTCGTAGCCGACGAGGCCGCCCATGCTGTGCCCGTACACGGCGTACGGCGTGCGGAGCGTGGGCAGCACCTCGGCGGCGAGGAACCGGCGAACCTGGGCCCAGCTGGTCAGCAGTGGCTCACCGAATCGGCCCTCGCGACCCGGTAGCTGCACCGGCCGGACCTCGATCGACGGCGGTGCGGACCGGGCCAGCCCGGTGTAGGCCGAGCTGCCGGCACCGGCGAACGGGAAGCAGATCAGTGGCAGCCCGGCGGTCACGGTCGGTCCTCCTCCGCAGCGTGTCGCGGCGGAGGAGATCCCCGCCATGGACCCGGCCCGTCGACCTCGGGTCAGGTCTCCAGGAAGTTGGGCACCTCGACGCACCTAGGGTCGGCGACGGCGCGATCCAACACCAGCCGGCCGACCGCGATGTCGAGGACACCGAGACCGAACGGCGAGAAGATGGTGGGCCGCTGGGCATCCAGCTCGCACCGACCGTCGATCACCTGGGCGAGCGTGCCGGTGACGAAGTCACGCGATCCGCTGAGCTGCTCGGCCAGATGCGGCGAGGTCGCGGCGGTGAGGCAGTGCGCCACGTCGTCCAGGATGTTGTTCGCCGCGAGCATCGTCTCCGGGTGGATGTCGCGCAGCGAGATGTTCAGCACGACCTGGTCAGCCCGGAACCGCAGCGTACCCGGCAGGTAGGGGGCGCCGGCGGTGGTGGCGAACACGACGACGTCGCAGTCGAGTGCCTCGGCCAGGTCGCAGGCACGACCGGCGCCGGGCCACAGCGGATCCGTACCGGCGAGGAACTCCTCAACCCGCACGGCGTTCAGGTCATGGCAGACGTACTCGGTCACCGGCACCTCGACGTGGCGAAGGTAGGTCGCGATCGTCGTGGCGATCACGCCGGTGCCGATGAAGGAGATGCGCCCCGGGTGCCGTTCGCGACCGAGCTTCCGGCGCAGCACGGTGGCGGCGAGTGCGGCCGACGCGGCGGTGCGTGCGGCACTGATGTGGGCGGCCTCCAGGCAGGCGATCGGCCGTCCGGTCTCGTAGTCGTTGAGTAGCAGCACGGCCGACGCACGGGGAAGCCCGCGCTCGAGGTTGGACGGGAAGCTGCTGATCCACTTGATTCCCGGCGTGCCACCCGAAGAGCCGAGGAACGCGGGGAGCGCGATGATGCGGCTGGCCGGCTTGTCCGGGAAACGGAGGAAATGACTCGACGGGTTGACGGTGTCACCCGCGTCGTGCGTCAGGTACGCATCCCTCACCGCGGACAGTACGGCCTCGCGCGACGTGCCGAGAACGTCCGCCGTCACCGCATGCGGTACGACATGAAACATCGGGACCTGCTCTCCTCACCACTCCGATACGGCGTCGAACGCTTCCGGGAACTGCTCGCTGACCCATTCCGCCGAGAACACGGAATCCAGGTAGCGCTCGCCCATGTCGGGCGAGATCGCCACGACCGGCGCCCCGTTCGACAGCGACGGTGCGAGCCGGCGGGTCGCGGCGAGCACCGTGCCCGTTGAGCCTCCGATGAGCAGACCGAACCGACGGGCCACCAGTTGGCACGCGGTGACGGTCTCGACCTCCGGCACGATCACGTACTCGTAGCTGTCGTCGTCGACCAGCAGTTCCGGGCGCCTGCTGGCGCCGAGCCCGGGGATCAGCCGGGGTTCGCCGTTGCCGCCGAACAGGATGGATCCCTCGGAGTCGACGGCGACGATGCGGGTGCCCGGCCGGTGCTCCCGGAAGAAGGAACGACAACCCATCAGCGTGCCCGCGGTTCCCACACCGACCAGGATCGTGCCGACGTCCGGGATCTCCCTGAGGATGCTGCGGGCGGTGCGATGGTAGTGCGCGGCGCTGTTCGCCAGGTTGGCGTACTGGTTCGGCCAGAAGAGCTTCGGGTCGTCGCTGAGCTGCGCCCGGATGTAGTCGATCCTGCTCTGCAGGAAACCGCCGTTGGCGTCCCGGTCGGTGATCATCACGACGTGCGTGCCCAGCGCGCGCATCGTGCGGATCGCGGCGGGATTGGTGTTGACGTCGGTGACGATGGTGAGGTCGAAGCCCTTGGCTGCGCACAGCGTGGACAGCGCGATGCCGAGATTCCCCGACGACGACTCGATCACGCGGTCGCCCGGGGCGATGCCGGCGTTCGCCATGTCCTCCATCAGCGACACCGCGGTCTTGAGCTTGATGGACCCGGCGGGGTTGAACCCCTCCAGCTTCAACAGCAGGTTGACACCCGGAATGAAGCCGGCCATGTCGAGGAAGACATCGTCGAGGACGATGTCATGTGTGGCGCGGAAGATCATCTGGCCAGGCCACCCCGTGGTCACGGTTCAGCGGAAGACGGAGCCGAGTGCGGTCGACAAGGTATCAGGAGTCCGCGGACGACGAAGTCCGTGCGTCCTGGCGACCAGACGGTGACTCCCGGCGGCCCCACCGGCGTCGGTGCGGTGCGGATCCGTCGGGCGGAGCGGTGGTCGCGGCACCTCGATGTGGGCAACTTCGCGGGCAGACGAGGTAGGTGGGATGACGTAGCATGGCTTCGCCGAGCGGGTCGACGGAGTCCGGCGGCCCACCTGAGCTGCGTAGGAGCACGTGTGCAACCGCCGTACCTGGAATCCTGGTATCGATTGCACCTGGCGGGGGTCCGCCTCGATCTCAGCTCCAGCGGGGTTTCCTCCTACACGTTCGGTGAGCTGCGCGACCTCGCCGGCATCGACGGCGCGCAGCTCGACCGGGTCGCGATGGACGACAGCGAGTCGCTGGGCGCACCCGACCTGCGCCAGGCGATCGCCGACCGGTACACCGGTGGCGACGCGGCCAGGGTGATGGCCACACACGGTTCGAGCGAGGCCATCGCGCTCGCGTTGACCGCCGTGATCAGGCCGGATTCGACGATTGCGATCGTCGAACCGATCTACCACTCGCTGCGACACTTCGCGGACACGCTCGCGGCGAAGATCGTGCCGCTCCCACTGTCCCTCTTCGAGTCCGGCACGCCCGACCCGGCCGAGCTCGAAAGTCGGCTCGCCGGGGGCGTCGACGCGGTCGTGGTGAACTTTCCGCACAACCCGACCGGCATCCATCTCAGCGACGAAGGGCTCCGCATCCTGCAGGACGCGGTGAGTGCGGCGGGTGCACGGTTGGTCTGGGACGCGGCGTTCGGCGAACTGGTCCACCGTGGCGCCACCGGCCAGCCGTGGCGCGACCGGCAGGACTGCGTCGCGTTCGGCACCTTCTCCAAGGCGTTCGGGTTGCCCGGCCTGCGCGTCGGTTGGTGCATCGCACCGCCCGACGTGCTCGAACGGACCCACGCGATGCACGACAGTACGACCCTGTTCCTGTCGCCACTGGTCGAGCTGATCGCCGCGGCAGCGATGCGGGCGGCGGACAGCCTGATCGAACCCAGGCTCGAGCGCGCGCGGGCGAACCTCGACCGGCTGGTCTCATGGTCCGCCGAACGTCCCGAACTGGTGACGCTGCGGGTACCCGACGGTGGGGTCTGCTGCTTCCCGGGGTTCCCGACCGTCGCGGACACCGAGGCGTTCTGTCTGGACCTGCTCGCCTCGACCGGTCTGCTGCTGATACCGGGCGAAGCGTTCGGCCGGCCGGGTTCGGTCCGGCTGGGATTCGGCGGCCCCGCCGAGGAGTTCGCTGAGGGGCTGGACATCCTTGCGACAGCACTCGGACGCTGGGCCGACTAGCACGATGCCCCGCCGCGCACTTCTCGGAAAGGTCGTTGCATGTCTGTGACACACGGGGCAGACGAGCGCTGCCTGGTTCTCACCGAAGCCGAGAACGCGTCGATCGGTGACCTCGCGCAGGCCCTCGTCGCGGAGTACGGCTCGGCCGACGAGGACCGCTTCCTGGCGGACCTGCCTCTGCAGTCCGCGCGGCTGCCCCGGCGGGTGTGGCGGTTCCTGCGTGACTTCACGCAGACCGAGGAGCGGGGCTACTGCGTCGTGCGCAACAATCCGGTGGACGACGATCGCATCGGACCGACGCCCGCGCACTGGCAAGGCCGGCTGCGCCCCAACCGTGAACAGGCCGAGGAGGTCGTCCTCCTGCTGTACGCCGGCGTGCTCGGTGAGCCGTTCGCGTGGCGTACGCAGCAGGACGGGCGGGTGATCCATGACGTCCTGCCGATTGCCGGTCATGAGCACGAGCAGCTCGGGACCGGGAGTGAGGAGGTCATCACCTGGCACACCGAGGACGCGTTCCATCCCTTCCGGGGGGACTACCTGCTCCTCGGGGCGCTGCGCAATCACGAGCGGGCCGCGACGACCGTGTCCGAGCTGGATGTCTCGCTGCTGAGTGACGAGGACCTCGACACGCTGTTCGAGCCGCGTTTCCGCATCCTGCCGGACAACTCGCACCTGCCGCAGCACAACGCCGAGACCGCCGGTCACACCCGGGAGTCCTTCGAACTCATCACGCGGATGCGGGACGACCCGACGCCCGTGCCGATCCTGTACGGGTCGCGGAGCGCGCCGTACCTGTGCCTCGACCCGTACTTCATGCCGGAGATCGTCGCCGACGAGCCGGCACGGCGGGCACTGGCGAACCTGGTCGCCGCGCTGGACAAGACCCTCGGCGACCTCGTCCTGGCGGCCGGAGACTATCTCGTGGTGAACAACCACCGCGCCGTGCACGGGCGCCGGCCGTTCAAGGCTCGCTTCGACGGGTCCGACCGGTGGCTCAAGCGGATGAACGTCACCAACGATCTGCGCAGGTCGCGTGTGCTGCGGCCAAGCCCGGGTTCGCGGGTCATCGGCTAGTCGGGAGCGCGCCATGACACAGCCCCACCCGCATGCGACCACGGCGCCGGAGGCCGATGCGCAACGCTTCTGGACCGGGTACCTGGCCGGGACCACACGCACGCCGCTGCCCGGCGGGCTCACCGCTGGCCACCCACCCGAGCGACGGACGGTCGAGCGGGCGGTGCGGCGTGTCGAACTGTCCGCGGCACTGACCCGGTCGCTGGCGGAGCTGGCGCGGGCCACGGACGCGACGCCGACCGCTGTCCTGCGGGCGGCGTGGGCGCTGCTGCTCGGCCGGTACGCCGGGGCCGACACCGTCACCTTCGGCG
>JBAUUM010000933.1:0-11049 GCA_049582705.1 Actinocatenispora sp. | reverse complement strand
GCGCCGGCCCCCGCACCGGTCGACCCGGACCGGACGTACCGGATCGCCAGCGGGAACGGTCGGGCGCTGGCTCAGGCGGGCTCCGGCAGCGCCACGAGTTCGGTGCCCGCCGTCAGCCACGCCCGGTGGGCGGCGTGGTCGATCGTCGCCGACGGCGACGGCTCGTACCGCATCGTCAACGCCGACACCGGGCGGGCCCTCGGCGTCGATTCGAGCAGCACCGGCAGCCGCGCCTGGGCGACCAGGCCGACGGTCACCCCGCTCGGCTCGCACGGACCCACCGTCGGCCAGCAGTGGTTCATCGTCCGCAACGCGTCCCACCCCGGCACGTACCGGCTGGTCAACCGGTACAGCGGACTGGTGCTGGGCCTCTCCGGCCACCACGACCGACGCGCCGAGACCACCCCGCTGCGCACCTGGACCAACCACACCGGCGACACCGTCGGCGGTGGCCGTACCGCCGCAGAACAGACCCTGACGTTCGTCCCGACCGGCCACGGCCACCACGGCGCGGCCCGGGCGACGTCGCGGTGAGGGCGTAGACGCGGCCACCCCGGCCGCCGGTTTCGGCACAGCGAAGCCGGCGGCCGGGGCATGCCGTCGCCGGGGAGAGCCGTCAGCGCGCGGCCGTGTTGACCGGGACGAAGCCGGTGCCGGGGCGGTAGTCGGGGGACTGGTGCCGGAAGTAGGCGTTGTAGACCTCGCAGTACCGTCCGCCGCGGCGCATCAAAGCGGCGTGGTCGCCCTGCTCGACGATCTGGCCCTTGCGGAGCACGACGATCCGGTCGGCGTGCTCGATCGTGGAGAGCCGGTGCGCGATCACCAACGAGGTGCGCCCGGCCAGCACCACGTCCAGTCCCTCCTGGATCTGGGCCTCGGTGAGCGGGTCCACGCTGGCGGTCGCCTCGTCGAGGATGAGTACGGCGGGGTCCTGGATCAGCAGCCGGGCCAGGGCCACGAGCTGCCGCTGGCCCATCGACAGGGACCGGCCGTGCTCGCCGACGCTGGTCTGCAACCCGTGCGAGAGCACCTCGATCCAGTCACCGGAGCCCACGCTGCGCGCAGCCCGCAGTACCTCCTCGTCGGTGGCCTCCGGTCGGGGATAGCGGATGTTGTCGGCCACCGTCCCGGAGAACAGGAACGGCGTCTGCGGGACCACGCCGAGCTGCCGGCGGTACTGGCCCAGGTCGAGGGACCGGATGTCCTGGCCGTCGACGAGGATCTGACCGCCCTGGAACTCGTAGAAGCGCGTGATGATCTTGCCGAGGGTGGACTTGCCGGCGCCGGTGTGCCCGACCAGCGCCACGGTCTCGCCGGCCTCGATGGTCAGGTCGAAGCCGTCCAGTACCCGATCGGTGTCGGTGTAGCCGAACACGACGTCCCGGAACTCGATCCGGCCGCGAAGGCGTGGCACCGGGCGGTTGTCGGTCTGTACCACCTGCGGTGTCGCGTCGATCAGCGCGAAGACCCGCTCGGCGGCGGCCAGCCCCTGCTGGAACTGGGACCAGAACGAGGCGATGCTCGTCAGCGGCACCCAGAACATCGCCACGCCCTGTAGGAACAGGTACCAGTCGCCGGTCGACAGGCCGCCGGCGAGCACCCGCCTGCCGCCGATCTCGACCAGCAGCACGGTGCCGAGCCCGGCCACGAAGAACAGCAGCGGGAAGATGCTGCTGAAGATCGCGGACTGCCGGAGCGTCACCGCGTAGTTCTGCTGGTTGATCGGGACGAACTCGTCGTAGAGCGTCCGCTCCTGGCGGAAGCTCTTGGCCACCGCGATGCCGCCCATGGTCTCCTGCACGTTCGCGTTGACCCGGGCGAGGGAACGCTGCGCCCTGCGGGTGCTGTGGCGCGCGACCCGGCGGAAACCCAGGGCGAGGGCGACCACCGCCGGGGCGATCGTCAGGGTGACCAGTGCCAGCCCGGCGTCGCGGGCGAACAGCAGCCCGGTGATCACGGCGACCAGCAGCAGCTGGCTGAGCAGGTCCATGGTCAGGGTGACGACGTTCGCGAAGTCCTCGGTGTCCGAGCTGACCCGGCTGACGACCCGGCCGGTGGGTGTCGTGTCGTAGAAGGACAGGTCACGGTCGAGGACCGCGCCGAAGGCGTCGCGCCGCAGGGCGAGCACCACGTCTCCGGTGACGCGTGCGCTGAAGACCTGGCGTACGTAGTTGAAGCTCCAGCCGAGTACCCCGGCGGCCAGGACCAGGCCGGCGAGCCCGGCGATCCGGCCCGCGGTCTCGTGTCCGACGACCGTGTCCAGGCCCCACGCGGCGATCACCGGCACCGCCGACTGCATGAGCGAGGTGAGTACGAGCATGCCGGCCACCAGCGCCATCGCCGGCGCGGCCGGGCGGAAGTAGCCGACGATCCGCTTCAGCAGGGTCCGGTCGCTGTAGGTGCGGTCGTAGTTCTCGGCGTCCAGGCCGTCCATGATGAAGCCCACGTCTCAGCCCTCCCCTCGTACGGCGTCGCCCGTGCCGGCGCCCACCGAGCCGGCCCGCGCCGCGTCGGGGCCGGGCGGGTCCGTGTCCAGCGGCGGTTCGATCACCTCGTCGTAGTGGGCGAAGATCCGTCGGTACAGCCGGCATCGGGCCAGCAGCTCGGTGTGGCTGCCGGTGTCGACCAGCTCGCCCCGGCGCAGCAGGACGACCTTGTCGGCCCACCGGATCTGGGAGAGCCGGTGGGTGATCAGCAGCGTCGTGCGTCCCTCCAGGATGCGTCGGATGGCCTGCTGGATCTCGTCCTCGGTGGCGCTGTCGACGGCGCTGGTCGAGTCGTCGAGGACCAGTACGCCCGGGTCGGTCAGCAGGGCCCGGGCGATGGCCAGCCGCTGCCGCTGGCCGCCGGAGAGGGTGATGCCGCGTTCGCCGATGATCGTGTCGTATCCCTGCTCCAGAGCGCGGATGAACTCGTCGGCCTGCGCGTCGCGCGCGGCCCGCTCGACGGAGTCCCGGTCGGTGTCCTGGCCGAGGCTGAAGGCGATGTTCTCGGCGATCGACCGGGAGAAGAGCACGATGTCCTGCTCGATGGCGGATATCTGGGAGCGCAGGGAGTCCAGGTCCCAGTCGCGTACGTCGACCCCGTCGACCAGGATCCGGCCGGAGTCCACGTCGTGGATCCGGTTGATCAGGTGGGTCAGCGTCGTCTTGCCCGAGCCGGTCTCGCCGACGATCGCGACCGTCTGGCCCGGTTCGATGCGGAACGACAGGTCGCGCAGCGCCGGCCGTTCGCCGTAGCCGAAGGTGACGTTGTCGAAGACGATCTCGCCGCGCAGGGTGCCGCGGTACCCGGAGGAGTTCTGGTCCAGTTCGGTGCGCTCCCGCATCAGCGCCAGGATCCGGCCGGCGCTGACGATCCCGAGCTGTACGAGCGAGAACGTCATGCTGGACATGCCCATCGGGAAGCCGAGCATGGCCATCAGCCCCAGATAGGCGATCAACTGACCGGTACTGAGCTGGCCGTGCTGGTGCAGGTAGAGGCCGTGCAGCAGGGCGCCCGCGGTGGCCACGGCCAGCAGCAGCGTCGGCAGGTACCGGGCCTGCACCACGCCCCGGTGCACGAACGCGTCGCGGTACCGGCCGGCTGCCGTGCCGAAGTGCCGCCCCTCGGTGGCCTCCTGCGCGGTCATCTTGACCACCTCGATGCCGCGTACGGCCTCGTTGAGGGTGGCGTTCATGTCCCCGAAGCGTTCACGCATCCGGGCCGAGACCGGGCTCATCCGCCGCATGTAGAGCCGCACGCTGATCACGAAGCCGACGGCGAGCAGGCTCGGGGACAACAGCAGCCGCCAGTCGATCGCGGCGATGTAGAGGAACGGCACCAGGCCCTGCAGCATCGAGTCGACCAGGAGGTCGATGCCGGGCATGATCATCTGGGTGAGCTGCCGTACGTCGTTGGCGGCGCGGGCCATCAGGTCGCCGACGCGCTGCCGGTTGTGGAAGGTCTGGCTCTTGCCCAGCAGGCTGCTGTACAGCTCGTCGCGGGCGTCGCGTTCCAACCGCTGGCCGAGCGCGGCGGCGCAGAGTCGGGCGAGGATGTCGAAGCCGCCGCGCAGCAGAATGATCGTGACCAGCGCCACCGAGATCATCGTCAGCGCGCGGGCGCGGTGCCCGGGTCCGAGGACCGTGTCGAACGCGACTCCGGTGATGCTCGGGACGGCCGTGTTCAGCCCGACCATGATCAGTGAGCCGCCGAGGAAGCCGGCGACGTGCCAGGGGCTGCGCAGCACGAGGGAGAGGATCCAGCGCGTCGGGCTGGAGCGGTTGGAACGGAGCTGCCCGGTGATCGTGAACTCGGACCGGGTCGACTCCTCGGCATCGCTCGGGCGGGCACGAAGTGTGGGCACCCGCTGTTCCTATCACCAGGTTCGGACAGTCTCCATCGACTTTGCCCCCGTTCGGGGGCAGCGGGCCGGCTGGACCGGAGCCGGCACGGGTCGCCCGGCTCCGGAGAGTACGACCGGCGTTCGGGTCGCGTACCGTTACCGGCCGGCGTCGTCCGGGCAGGGCGGCGCGAAGGGCAGCTCGGGAATGTACTGCCGCCACCGCGGACGGTCGAGCGCGTCTCCGGTGACCGCGCAGATCCGTCGGGCGGCGTGTGCGGCGTTCATCGAGGTCAGCTGGACCGTGTGGTCGTCGCTGGCGCTGGCCATGATCCCGTGCGGGCCGAAGGTCACATTGTCGATCGCGGCGGTGTGCCCGACGATCGGCTGGCCCATCGCGCGGGGGTGGGCCGGGTCGGCCACGTCCCACAGGCGGATCGTGTGGTCGTCGCCGCTGCTGGCCAGCGTGTCACCGTCGGGGCTGAAGGCGACGGAGTAGACGAAGCTGGTGTGCCCGGTCAGCGCCTTGCCCTCCTGTCGCGGGTGGGCGGGGTCGCGGACGTTCCACAGCCGTACCGTGTGGTCCTGGTTGGCGGTGGCCAGGGTGCGCCCGTCGGGGCTGAAGGCCACGTCGAGCACGCCGCCGGTGCCGGCGTTGAGCGGCCGGCCCAGCGGTACGGGGTGGGTCGGACGGGTCACGTCCCACAGCCGGACGGTGTCGTCGGCGCCCGCGCTGGCCAGCAGGCGGCCGTCGGCGCTGAACGCGAGGCCGTGCACGGCCCTGGTGCTGCTGCTGTCCCCGGCCTGCGGGGTCGCCATCAGGTGTGGCCGGGCCGGGTCGCTGACGTTCCACAGCCGGACGGCGCCGTCGTAGTCGGCGCTGGCCAGTACCGGGTGGGTGGGGTCGAAGGTCACCGTGGTGACCTCGCCGGACCCGCCGATGAGCGGGTGCCCCAGCGGCCGGGGATGTTTCGGGTCGCGCAGCTCCCACAGCCGTACCGTCCGGTCCCGGCCGCCGCTGGCCAGCAGGGTGGGCCGCCGGCGGTCGAAGGCCACGCTGACCACGGCGTCGGTGTGCGCGTGCAGCGGCGTGCCGACCGGGACCGGCCGGGCCGGGTGGGCCAGGTCCCACAGCCGGACGGTGCCGTCGGTGCTGGCACCGGCCAGCAGGGTGCCGGGAGGGTTGAACGCGACCGCGTTGACGTAGTCGGGGCAGGGCAGCACGGTGCGCGGGATGTTCCACAGCCGCACACCGTCGGCGCCCGCGCTGGCCAGCTCGCCGTGGCGGCTGAACGCCAGCCAGAACACGTAGCCCGTGTGGCCGTACAACGGACCGCCGAGTTCGGTCGCGTGGGCCGGGTCGGTGACGTTCCACAGTCGGATGCCCTGGTCCGCGCCGGCGGTGGCCAGCACGCTGCCGTCCGGGCTGAACGCCACGGCGTACACGGTGTCGTCGTGCCCGGTCAGTGGCTGGCCCAGTGGTGTGGGGGCGGCCGGGTCGCGCACGTCCCACAGCCGCACCGTGTGCTCGCTGTCGACGCTGGCGAGGGTGTGTCCGTCCGGGCTGAACGCGGTCGCGTACACGGTGCCGCCGGTGACGACCGTGAGCCTGCCGACCTGGCTGGGGCGGGCCGGGTCGGTGACGTTCCACAGCCTGATGCTGCCGTCGTGTCCGGCGGTGACCACAGTGTGCCCGTCGGGACTGAACTGCGCCGAGGCGACCGCCTGGTCACCGGCGGGTACCGGCGCCCCCCACGCGGCGGCGTGCGCGGGATCGGCGACGTTCCACAACCTGAAGGTGTGGTCGTTGCTCGCGCTGATCAGGGTGTGCCCGTCGGGGCTGAACGCGACCGAGAACACGATGCCCCGGTGCCCGGTCAGCGGCGGGCCCCACGGCCTGGGGTGCGCCGGGTCGGTGATGTTCCACAGCCGTACCGTCCTGGCGTAGTCGGCGGTGGCCAGGGTACGTCCGTCGGGGCTGACCGCCACCCAGTACACGGCGGTCGGGTCGGCGCGTACGGCCGCGCCGTACGGCACCGGGTGGCTCGGGTCGGACAGGTTCCACAGCCGCACCAGCCCCCTCTGGTCGCCGGTGGCCAGCAGCTTCCCGTCGCGGCCGAACGCGACGCCCAGCACGGTGCTGGAGTAGCCGCCCAGCGCGGTGCCCAGCGGAACGTTCTGGGTGCTCAGCAGGTCGGTACGGGTCTGCGGGGTGGCGTGGATCCGGTTCGCGGCGAGGCTGAGCTGCGCGGACAACGACACGTCGATGCCGCGGACCTGTTCGCCCTCCACCGCCGTCTGGGTGCCGACGGCGCGGTCCAGGTCCCGGCGGGCGGCGCCCCGTTGCTGCAGTGCCACGCCGGCGGCGCCGGAGGCGACCAGTACCAGCGCCGAGAGCACGACCAGCGCGACCGTACGCAGCCTGGCGGCGCGGGTCTCCTGCCGCCGCGACGAGGCCAGGAACCGCGCCACCGGGCTGCCGTCCGGTACGTCGGCGGGGTGCTCGTCGGCCCATTCCTGGGCGGAGGCCAGCCGGCCGGCCCGGTACAGCACGGCGGGGTCCTGGTTCTCGCGGTCCCACATCGTCGCGGCGTCGGCGAGACGCTGGTACAGCAGGAGCCCGGCGCGGTCCTGGTCGATCCAGCGGCGCAGCCGGGGCCAGGCGTCCAGCAGGGCCTCATGGGTCAGCTCCACGGTGTCGACGTCCAGCGTGACCAGCCGCGCGGTGGCCAGCGCGTCGAGTACCGGCCCGGTCTGCGCGCCGAACCGGTCGCGGTCGACACGACGCTTGGTGTCCCGGGTGTTGTCGCCGAGCGCGACCAGTCGCAGGAACACGCGGCGGGCGAGTTCCTGCTGGTCGCCGGTCAGGCCGGTGTAGACGGCCTCGGCCGTACGGGCGAGGGCGTGCCGCATGCCGCCGGAAGCCTCGTACCCGGCGAGGGTGAGCGTGCTGCCGCGGCGGCGTGACCAGGTCTCCCGCAGGGCGTGCGAGACCAGCGGCAGTACGGCGGCCTGTCCGGTCGCGTCGGCGACGACCCGGGCGAGCAGCGCGCCCTCGACGGTGGCGCCGGCGTCCAGGGCCGGCTGGCTGATCGCCCGGCGCAGCTCCTCGGTGCTCATCGGCCCGACGAGTACCTGGGCGGTGCGGACGGCCTCGACCAGGCTCGGGTACTCGGTGCAGTGCGCGTAGAAATCCGAGCGCACCCCCAGTACGACGCGGGTGCGGCTGTTGTCGGCGTGCGCCGCGGTGGCCAGCGCGGCGATGAAGGCCGCCCGCTCCTGCTGGCTGTGGCACAGGGTGAAGACCTCTTCGAACTGGTCCACCACGATCAGCAGTTCGCTGTCGGCGGGCTTGTCGGCCAGCGCCTGCAGCACGCTCAGGTGCAGCGCGCGCTCGTCGGTGTCCAGCTCCCGGCGCAGGGTGGACGCGGTTCCGCCGCCCAGCGCGGCGAGCCGTGCGGCGAGCTCCTCCAGCGGGTGGGTGCCCGGGCTGAACAGCAGCGGGTGCGTCGTGGTCGTGGGCAGCAGACCGGCGCGCAGCAGCGACGACTTTCCGGAGCCGGAGGCGCCGAAGACGACGACCAGGCGGTGGGCGCCGACGCAGGAGGCGAGGTCCTCGGTCAGCTGCTCGCGGCCGTAGAAGCGTTCGTGGTCCTCGGGCTGGAACGCGGCCAGCCCGACGTACGGGCACCGTGGTCCGGGCTCGGGTCCGGGGTCGGTGGTGGTGTGCCCGGCGGCCAGTTCCGCGGCCACGGCATGCCAGCGTTCCTCCCATTCGGCCAGCTCGCCGCCGCACGCCCGGACGTACGCCAGCGCAACCTGGAGGCTGGGCAGCTTCCGGCCGTTCGCCGCGTCCGCCAGGGTCGTGGACGAGTAGTGCGCCCGCCTCGCCAGCTCCCGGTACGGGGGGCTGCCCGCCTTCTCGCGCAGCCGGCGCAGGTCCTCGGCGAAGCGGGCCAGTACCTCGTCGTCGCCGTCGAGCGGGTTCTCGGTTCTGGGCACGGGCCACCATCCTGCCTGCTCTGGTGCCGGACAAAAAATGCGTATATGTCCTGATCGAAGGTCCGAGCCCGTTGTCCGGACCTTGTTGTCCGGCGGCCGGAACCCGATACCGGACAAACATAAAGACGTACAACGAGATGGTCGATGTGACGTGCACGGCACGAACCGGCCGGAGAACGACACGGTGGCCGGTGCGCGGCGCGTCGACGAGGTACCGACAACGACCCGGAAAGAGGAATCGCAATGATCGGAATGAGGCCGGACGGGGCGGTCCTGCGGTTACGGGCGACGGCTCTGCTCGTCGCGCTGGTGACCGTCATGGCCGCGGCCGCGTCGCTGCTGATGGCACCGAAGGTGGCCCTGGCCGCCTCCGCCGACGTATCGCTCGCGCAACGTGATCTCAACGGGCTCGCCTACAACGCCGGCACGGTCGACGGTGAGAGCGGCCCGCAGACGAAGGACGCGACCACGGCCTTCCAGGGCGACCGGTGCCTGGCGGTCGACGGGGTGATCGGCCCGGAGACGCTCGGCGCGCTCAACAGCGTGGTCGAATCCGTGCAGACCGCCGCCGGCGCGACCGCCAGCGGCGACTACGACGCCGCCACCACCACCGCGGTCAAGACCTACCAGAGTGCGCACGGGCTGACCTCCGACGGCATCGCCGGGACCGACACGATGGCCAAGATGGGCATCACCCGCCTCGTGGCCAGCTGCCACAACCCCTCCGAGCTGGGTCAGCACATCGTCGACATCGCCAAGGGCGAACTGGGCACCCGCGCCGACTCGAACGAGTGCGTGCCGGGCAAGCCGTACAGCATCTGCAACGAGTGGTGCGCGGCGTTCTCGACCTGGGTGTGGCGCACCGCCGGGGTGAACATCCCGTTCGAGACGTACGTGCCGAGCGTGTACGACTGGGCCGTCGCCCACGGCAAGTGGTACGGCACCAGCCAGCTCAGCCTCGCGCAGCCCGGCTACCTGATCATCTTCGGCAGCGCGAACAACCGCTACCACATCGGCATCGTCGACTACGTCAGCGGCAGCACCGTGCACGTGATCTCCGGCAACACCACCAACCCCGCCAACTCCAGCCAGTGGGGCGTGTACGACAAGAGCTACACGCTGTCCGGCGCGAACTTCTACGGTCTGGTGCATCTGTGAACCCGCGCTCGAAGCGAGCGGGTTTCCTGCTCGCGACGGTGGCCGCGACGGCGCTGCTGAGCCTCAGCCAGGCGACAGCCGCGCAGGCCGGCCAGGCTGGGCACGCCGGCCCGGCGTCGCACCACGCCGGTTCGGGACTGTCGGCACGGACCACCGGCCCGGCTGCGGTTCCCGCCCTCGCCGGCACCCTGCGCGGGCTGGACGTCAGCGGCTTCCAGGGCAACGTGAACTGGTCGACGGTGGCGGCGAACGGCGCGAAGTTCGCCTACGTCAAGGCGACCGAGAGCACCAACTACGTCAGCTCGTACTTTCCCCAGCAGTACAACGGATCGGCCGACGCGGGGCTGATCCGGGGCGCGTACCACTTCGCGCACCCGAACTCGTCCAGCGGGGCGGCGCAGGCCGACTACTTCATCAGCCACGGCGGTGGCTGGAGCGACGACGGCAAGACCCTGCCGGGCGCGCTGGACATCGAGTACGCGCCGTCCGGCGACACCTGCTACGGACTCTCGCAGGGCTCGATGGTCAGCTGGGTGTCCTCGTTCGTCACCGAGTACCACACGAAGACCGGCCGCTACCCGGCCATCTACTCCACCACGGACTGGTGGAAGCGGTGCACCGGCAACAGCTCCAGCTTCGCCGACCGGGACCCGCTGTGGATCGCCAACTACTCCGGCTCGGCCACCCCGCTGCCCAGCGGGTGGAGCAGCTACACCATCTGGCAGAACGCCGACTCGGGCACCTTTCCCGGTGACCAGAACGTGTTCAACGGCACCGCCAGCGACCTGGCGGCGTTCGCGCACGGCGACTACACCCCGCCGCCGGTGACCAGTTGGCCGCTGGTGCAGTCGGGGCAGACTGGCCGGCAGGTCAGCACGGTGCAGTACCTGCTCAACGCGCACGGCGCGGCGCTGACCGTGGACGGCGACTTCGGCTCGGCCACCACGACGGCGGTGAAGTCGTTCCAGTCGGCCCACGGGCTGACCGCCGACGGGGTCGTCGGACCCAACACCTGGCAGGCGCTGGTCGTCACCGTGCAGGCGGGCAGCACCGGAGACGCCGTGACCGCGGCGCAGGCCGAGCTGAACGCGCACGGCGCGGGCCTGACCGTGAACGGCCAGTTCGACGCGGCCACCACTGCGGCGACGACGGCGTTCCAGACCGCCCGTCACCTGACCGCCGACGGGATCGTCGGGCCGGACACCTGGCAGGCGCTGCTCAACTGACCTGGCCCTCTGACCGCTTTCTGACCCGCTTTCTGACCCGCCCCGGATCTCCGGGAGCGGAACGACAACGGGGAGGAACACCATGAACCTCAGGAAGTACGCCGCCGGTGCGGCGGGAGCGCTCGGCGTCACCGCGGTGCTGCTGCTGGCCGGGCCGGCTGGCCAGGCGAGCGCGGACTCGGCCAACATCTCGCAGTGGAACAGCCTGTCCAGTTGCGGCCCCAGCAGCGCCTACGCGTTCTGCCTGTACTACTCGCCGGGTCGGACCGGTGGCCGGGACGCACGCGTGGCCAGCCACAACGACGCCGTGCCCACCATCACCGGCACGTTCACCGGTGG
>JBAUUM010000932.1:0-5627 GCA_049582705.1 Actinocatenispora sp. | reverse complement strand
GGGCCGGGCCGGTGCCGGTACCGGCGCCGCTGGTCGCGCCCGGCGCCACCGCCAGCGTGCGGGCGGCACGCTCCGCCTCGGCCACCGTCTCCCCGACATGGGCGTCCGAGGCCATCCGCAGGACCCGCTCGTGGTTGATCGTGTTCAGCGCGGAGGTGAAGGCTGCGTCACCGCTCACCGGGGCCAGCGCGCGCTCGTTCACCTCGGCGAGCGCGGGCGACACCGACACCAGCCGGTCGAAGTACCGGTACAGGGTGAACAGCGCGCCGAGCCCGCGTTCCTGGGTCCGCTGCCCGGCGACCACCTTCTGCCGGTCGGAGTCCATGTCGTTGTGCAGCCACACCGAGTGGCTGCGCGCCGTGCCCTGCTGGAGCAGGAACGCCCACATCGGGCTGTACCCGCTGAAGTCGACGATGTAGTCGAAGCTGGCGGTGCCGAAGCAGCGTCGCCACTCGTCGGCGAAGATCCGGCGCTGCGCCGGAAGGTCCACCCACCGCGAGTCCGCGCCCGTGGACACCAGCGCCCGGCGACCCATCGTGTGGCGCTTGCTGCCGTTGAAGCCACCGATCCGGGGGAACAGTCGCACGTTCGGGTTGATCGCCGCCTCGCTGGCCAACCGGTGCGGGCTGCGGCTGTGGTAGCTGTACAGCACCGAGACGTCGAAGCGGGCGTGGTCGATGTTGTCCAGCAGGTTCAGCGCGGAGCTGTTGATCCCGTTCGGGCGCAGGCCGCCGAGGTAGATCAGGATCGACTCCCGGCCGTCGGCCAGGTCGGACCGGATGTCGTACGCGCGTTCCCGGCCCGCCGCGCCCCAGCCGCCGGTGCGGCCACGGAAGACGATGTCGATCACCCGCTGCGCGACGTCGCCGTCGTCCCGCGGGCAGTACTGGTCGCGGGCCGCCCGGTACCGGTGCTCGTGACTCCGCGGCACGTCGCCCCCGGCGCCGAGCCCGTTGACGTACTCGGCCAGCGTCTCCAGGCTCGCGGTGACCGGGCCGGGCCACTGGGTCGGCGGTTCGTACAGCCCCCGCGAGTCGGCGTAGTCGTCGAGGTCGGGGACGTAGAAGAACACCGGCCGCCCGGTGGCGAGGAAGTCGTAGAAGATGCTGGAGTAGTCGGTGACCAGTACGTCGCTGATGCCCAGCACCGCGTTGGTGGGCAGGTCGTTGGGGACCAGCACGTCGCGCAGCGCCGGATCCGCCACGGCGAACCGGTACACCTGCTGGTGCACCTTGAGCAGCACCCGCCAGCCGGGGTCGAGCCGGGCGGTCAGCGCGTCGATCCGGTCCCGCAGCTGTGTCATGTCGTCGTCCGGGTCGTGGAACGAGGCCCCACGCCAGGTCGGGGCGTAGAGCAGGATCCGCCGGCCGTCGACGGCGACGCCGCGCCGGGCGAGCGACGCGCGCAACGCGGTGGCGTCGTCCGACGAGAGGCACTGGCGGTCGACCCGCGGCGAGCCCTCCTGGATGATCCGGCCGCGGAAGACGCCCCGCAGCTTGTAACCCTCCTCGTACATCTCCCGGGTCATGAACTCGCTGCCGGAGAGCAGGTAGTCGGCGTGCAGGAAATTGCGGACGATGTTGCGGGTGTCCGGACCGCCGTGCGGGATGTGGTATCCCATGCGTTTCAGCGGGGTCCCGTGCCAGGTGTTCAGATAGACCTGGCCCTCGCGCTTGGAGAACTGCGCCGGGAACGTCGAGTTGTTCACCAGGTACTGGCAGGTCGCGAGCGCACGGTAATAGGCGGGCGAGTCGTACCTGACGA
This sequence comes from Actinocatenispora sp., assembly GCA_049582705.1. Taxonomy (GTDB): domain Bacteria; phylum Actinomycetota; class Actinomycetes; order Mycobacteriales; family Micromonosporaceae; genus Actinocatenispora. The sequence goes on along the minus strand of JBAUUM010000932.1, from coordinate 3,863 downwards.
ACCGCACGGTGCGGTCGTGCGCGAATTCCGCGATCGTTTCCCGGTACTGACGGAAATCCGACAGAACCCAGACGTGTTCGAGGTCCCGCATGTCGTCGGACTGCCGCAGGGCCCGGAAGACGGCCTCCGGGTTGCACAGCATTCCGTTGCCGGAGAAGGATTCGTAGAGCACGGTGCGCGGCCGGACCGGCCGGCGGCGCCAGTACGCGTTCCATTCGAACCTTCTGATGATCTGCAACCGTCGCCGGACACGGCGGAATAGCGAGCGCACCATGTGTCTCCTGCCCGACGGCAATTCATGCCGCCGCGTTTCGAACTCCGGAAGGGTGTTGGGATCGGTTAACCGTCACAGGTCTAGACGCCTGGCGTCGCCGATTGGTTGCCCCGAATCCACGATTTTGTCGAGGTCACGTTCCGGTACCGGAACCGACGATTTTCGGTCACCGGTGAAACCGGTACCGGGACGGTGGCCGGTCGGCATCGCGCCGTCCCGGATCCGCGGTTCCGGGCGGAACCGATGACCTGCGGCGACCGGCGTCCGGTGCGCCGCGTCGCGGGCGGCGGGCGGTCAGCCGCCGTCGTTGTCCGGGCCGGAGCGCTTCGGCCCCGGCGCGTTGATGTTGTAGCGCAGACCGAGCATCCGGATGGCGAAGCACACAGCCGCCGCACCGACGGTCACGACCGTCCCCCGTACGCCGAGATGGCTGGCGCCGACCGTGATCGCGGCGGCGACGAGGGCCGACACGGCGTACAGCTCGCTGGTCAGGACCGTGGGCACGCGCCGGATCAGGATGTCGCGCAGGGTGCCGCCGCCCGCGCCGGTGACCGCGCCGAGGATGATCGCCTGGGCGGGGCCGAGCCCGAACTCCAGTGCCTTGGCCGCGCCGGTGACCGCGAACAGGCCGAGTCCCGCCGCGTCGAAGATGAGCACCAGGTTGGCGCCCCGTTCCAGCCAGCGGGCCAGGAAGAAGGTGGCCAGTCCACCGCCCGCGGCGACGGCCAGGTAACGCCAGTCGGTGAAGTTCGCCGGGGGCAGCGCGTCGAGCATCAGATCGCGCAGGATGCCGCCGCCCAGCCCGGTGATCATGCCCAGCGTCACCACGCCCACGATGTCCAGATGCACCACGCGCAGCGCGGTCAGGGCGCCGTTGAGCGAGAACGCGAACGTACCGGTCAGGTCCAGGATCACCAGCAGCGTCCGTTCGGTGCTCACCGCGACATTCTGTCCCGGATCGCCGCCGACCAGTACGAGGTGGCGAAAACTGGTTGCCCGCGCGTGGTTCCCCCGGGTAGAAGTGATGTCCTGCCCACGGGCGGACCGATCAGCGAGCATGAGGGGAGGGATAAGCGATGGTCACCACGATCACCGCGCTGTCCCCGGGCGGGCCGGATCCTTCCTGACCCGCCACGGACAGGCGCATCACCCTTCACAGGAGAGTGCCTTGACCGTAGAAGGTCCCGAACTGACCCTGCGCCCGATCTCCGGGCGCGACGAACTCGACCTGTTCTGCCGGCTGCCGTACACGTTCAACGGCGAGCTGGCCGACGACCTCCACGCCGGGCGTCGGCGGCCCGAATGGATGTGGGTGGCGCTGCGCGGCGACCACCTGGTCGCCCGGCTGGCGTGGTGGACCCGCTCCGCCGGCGCCGCACCGATGCTGCTGGACATCTTCGACCTGGACGACGACAGCGCCGACCCCGACCGGCTCGACGTCGGCGTGCGGCTGCTGGAGACGGCACGGGCGGCGGTGGTCGCCACGGACGCCCCCACCCCGGAGTACGACCGGTTCATCCCGTCCGACTGGCGGGAGGACACCCGGACGCACCGGATCGTCTCGGAGCGGATGACCGCGCTGGAGCGGGTCGGGGCCACGCTCCTGGTGGAACGGCTGCGGCTGGAGTGGCGGCCGGGCACGCCCGTCCCGCCGCCCACCGGGCGGCTGGAGTTCCGCCCCGCCGACCGGCGCGAGGAACTGATCGACCTGATGGCCCGGGTACTGGACGGGACCCTGGACGCGCACAGCCGCGACGACCTGACCCGGATGACGCCGGGCGAGGCGGCGGCGTTCCAGTACGAGGACGAGCTGATGGCCTACACGAGCCCGCGCGACTGGTGGCAGGTCGCCACGCTGCCCGGCGGCGGACCGGTGGGTTTCGTGATCCCGGCCCGCAACGACTACAACGCGATCATCGCGTACATCGGCGTGCTGCCCGAGCACCGCGGCCACGGCTACGTCGACGACATCCTCGCCGAGGGCACCCGGCTGCTCGCCGGCCGGGACGTGCCCCGGATCAGGGCGTCGACCGACCTGGGCAACGTGCCGATGGCGAAGGCGTTCGACCGGGCCGGGTACGTGAACTTCGAGCGCTCGATCAGCATGGTGTGGCGCTGACCGGCCCGGCGCGCTGATCGGTCCGGTGCACAGGCGAGGACGCGAGGACGCCCCGACCGGGACCCGTCGGTCGGGACGTCCTGTCCACATCGGAGGGTCAGCAGACCTTGGTGTGGTCGGAGTTGGCGTACGCCAGCTGGTAGACGGAGGCACCCGATCCGTCGAAGTACTGCAGGGTGGCCTTGCCGCCGTTCGGGGTGACCACGACGGTCGACTCACCGGACCTGACGGTGTGCACGCCGGTCCACTTGGTCTTGCCGTTGTACGTGACGCCCAGGTGGAAGGTGCGGTCCCGGCCGCCGGCCACGTTGGCGATCTGCCACGCGTTCGGGCTGGTCGACTTGGTGACGCGGCACAGGTTCGCCAGGGTCAGCTTGCTCGGCACGAACACCGGGGAGGTCAGGCTGCTGAACGTGTCGGTCAGGTCCTGGTTCCCGGTGACGATGTGCACGTCGTTGACCATGGTCTTGACCCCGGCGTTGTGGCTGCCCTGGCTCACGCCGTAGTAGCCGGCGGTGTAGCCGTCCAGGCCGTTGGCCGCCCACTCGCTGATCTTCTGGTGGTGCCCGCCGCGCGCCGGGTCGTGGGTCCACCACCACTGGCCCTCGCTGGCGTCGAACGTGGTCCAGGTGTCATCCGTGATCGTCCTGCCGTCGATGTACGGCTCGTACACCAGGGTGCCGTCCCATTTGCCGTCGGCGTCGTACACGCCGATCTGGAAGCTGGGCTCGACGACCGAGTCGGCCGGCGCCACGTCACGGTACGTCTTGTAGCTGACCGTGGTGATGCTGCCGAGGTCGGTGCCGTTGGCCAGCGGCAGGAGGTAGCCGGCCTGGTCCGTCTCGGTCGGCGTGCTCAGGACGACGCCCTTGGGCTGCACCACGGCGGTGGCGAATGGACCGTTCATGGTGTTGTCCGGGAGGAAGCCGTCCGCCTTGCCTGCCTGGTGATGCACGGTCACCGTCGGCTCGACGGCGGCCTGCGCGCCGGAGGCGAGCAGCCCGGCGCTGAGGGCCGCGACGCCTGCTACCGCGAGCAGCTTGCGCATCATATGGGGAACCTGCTTTCTGCTGGCACGACCAGTTGCGTGCGACAGCGCAACTCTGCCGGAGTCGGCAGAGTCGTCGCATCAGCGCCAAGGTCGGGTAGGTCTGACCGTTCAGCCGTGCGGGCTCATCCGGGTGGAGACGCGACACGGGTCGCAGAAGGTACGACGCAGCCGAAGTCACCCGGTCGGACATCTCGTACGGCACGGGCGATCCCGACCGACCGGCCGTTCGGTTGACGCACCGGGCATCGGAGGTGCCGTTGCTCAGCCGTTCGGCCGGCGGGTGGCGCGACGCGCCAGCGGCGTGGTCCGCCACGGCTTGTACACCGAGATGATCGTGGCAAACAGCAGCGCCGCGATGGACACCCTCGGCGGGAAGACCAGGTCGGTGGCGACGACGCCGAGCTGCTCGCGCAGCGCAC
>JBAUUM010000931.1:0-20271 GCA_049582705.1 Actinocatenispora sp. | reverse complement strand
CGGCCACCCCGAGGGCGTGGGCGAGCGTGCCCGTCGGGTCCGCGGGCGTGCTGCGGGTGCGCCAGGCGACGTAGCCGTCCGGTCGGACGAGCGTGGCGCCACCGTCGGCGAGACCGAACACCTCCCGGAGCCGGTCCACGTGGTCGGCCAGCGGGGCGGTGTCGAGCAGGTGGCACCGCACGGTGATGCCGGTACGCGCGGTTGCCTCGCGGGCGGACTCGACCCAGCGGTGGCCGTCGGCGAGCAGCACCCAGCCGCTCCCGAACAGGTCCAGTGTGGAGAGTCGCTGGTCACCGGCGGTCAGCCGGACGTGCGGGGCGCGGGTTCCCGGCTGACCGGCCCACTGCTCGGGCCGGAGCGCGGGCGGCAGGTCGTCGCCCGCGCCGAGCACGGCGCCGGAACGGTAGAGGTGGCCGAAGGCCATCGCCTGGTCGTCGATGATCGACGCGCCCTGCCCGGAGGCGCGCGGGTCCTGGCCGTCGTCGTGGGCGAAGATCTGGTCGTGGCACAGCCACGCGATCGGCCGTCGTTCGGCCTCGTACGTCTCCAGCAGTGCCGGCGTCGATTCGCCCGCGAGCACGGCGGCCAGTTTCCACGCCAGGTTGTGGGCGTCCTCGATGCCGGTGTTCGCGCTGTACCCGCCCCGGTTCGGTGGCAGGGTGTGCGCGGCGTCGCCGGCGAGGAACGCCCGGCCGTCGCCGTACCGCTCGGCGATCGAGGCGCTGACCACCCACCGCCCGGTGGTGATGATCTCGACGTCGATGTCGCGGCGCCCGACGGCGCGCAGCACCAGCTCCCGCAGGTTCTCCTCGTCGCGTTCCGTGTCGTCGCCGGTCAGGAACAGCACCCAGCGGCCGTCGCCGTAGGTGGTGAGCATGCCGCCGAGCCCGGGCTGGTCGAGCACGAACTGACCGAAGCCGCGTTCCCGGTACTGCTCGAGCGGCGCCCGGAACAGCACGCTGCGGCTGGTGTGCAGATGTCCGCGTCCCTCCGTGCCGATGCCGAGGGTCTCGCGTACCGGACTGCGGTGCCCGTCGGCGGCCAGGAGGTACGCCGCACGTACCTCGTGCGTTCCGCCGTCGGCGCCGCGGATCGTGGCGTGCACGCCGTCCGGGTCCTGGGTGAAGGAGAGCAGTTCGGTGCCGAACCGGACGTCGGCGCCGAGTTCGGTGGCCTTCTGCCGCAGGATCGGCTCCAACCGGTCCTGCGCCAGGGCGATGCCGCCGCACGGCGAGTACTCGATCACCGGCTCGGGCGGCTGGTCCGGTCGGGGCTGCGGTGACCAGTGCATCTCCTCGCCCCACTCGCCGGCGAGGCTCTCGACGCGAATCCGACGCACGCCCGCGCCGAGCCGCCCGGGGGCCGGTGGGAGTACCGGTTCCAGCCCGACGGAACGGTAGAGCTCCCTGGTCCGGGGCGTGTACCCGATCGCCCGCGGATGCGGCGAGCTGCCCGGATGGCGCTCCACGAGCACCGTACGAACCCCGCGCCAGGACAGGAACACCGCCGCGGACAGTCCGACCAGCCCGCCCCCGACCACCAGTACCGACGTCTGCTCCGCGCCCACGACGACTCCCTCATACAGCGTACCGTTCGATACACCGTATCACCGTCAACCGATGTATCGTCATACCCGGTCGGGGGACTAGACGCAGCAAGGGGCGCGATGGCGGCACGACGCAACACCACCGGGGACGACCCAGCGCTCATCTGGGAACGGCCGGAACCACCCCACCGGCCCGCACCGAGCCCCCTGAGCAGGGACCGCATCGTGCAGGCCGCCATCGACCTCGCCGACACGGGCGGCCTCGGCGAGGTCTCCCTCCGCAAGGTCGCCGCCGCACTCGACGCCGGACCGATGCGGCTCTACGGCTACGTCGCCACCAAGGACGAACTCCTGGACCTCATGGTCGACGCCGTGTACGCGGAGATGACTCCACGCGAGCCGACCGACAGGGACTGGCGCGCCACCCTACGGTCGCGGGCGCGCCGCACCCGGCAGGCCGTCCACCGGCACGAATGGTTCGTCGACCTTCTCGGGGGCAGACCACACATCGGTCCCCACGCGCTGGCCCACCTGGAGGCCACGATGTCCAGCCTGGACGCCGCCGCGGACTTCGACGACATCGACACCGTCATGCGGGCCGCCGCCACCGTGCACGCGTACACGCTCGGCGCACTCCGGGCCGAGATCACCGAACGACGGGCCGAACGCGCCAGCGGCATGACCGAACGACAGTGGCAGATCGCCTCGGGCCCCTACATCACCCGCATGCTCGCCACGGGCCGCTACCCCACCCTCGGCAAGGTCATCCACGACGCCACCCACCCCGACGCCGACACGGCCTTCGACACCGGACTCGACTGCGTCCTCGACGGCGTCGCCACCCGGCTCGGCGGCCAGCATCGATGACCGGTACACCGGGCGCGGGACCGCGATCCCGGACGCCCGCCGGCACCGGTCCTCTCGACCGTGCGCGGCCCATCGGCGCGGTCACCGGCGGCGGGCGGCACGGCGTGCATGGTGCGGGCCGCGGGAGCGTCGTACGCTGCCATCATGTCGGTGGGAACGCGCCGTGCGCGGGTCGAGGACGTGCACGAGCTGGCGTCGGGGATGCCCCACGTCACGGTCGTGCACGGTTCCAGCGGCAACCCCGTCTACCAGGTCGGCGGGAAGTCGTTCGTGTTCTTCCGTACCCCCCGGCCCGACGCCGTCGACCCCGGGACCGGTGAGCGCTACCCGGACGTGATCGTGTTCTGGGTACCGTCCGAGTCCGACAAGCAGGCGCTGGTCCAGGACGAGGCGACACCGTTCTTCACCACGCCACATTTCGACGGCCACCTGTCGGTGCTGGCCCGGGCCAGCCGGCTCGGCGGACTCACCCTGCGCGAGTTGGCGGAGGTCGTCCAGGACGCATGGCTGTCCCGGGCCTCGGCGACCAGGGCCGCCGCCTGGCTGCGGAGCCGCGAGGAGCAGTGACGGCGCGGCCTGCCGGCCGGGCGCCGTCGCGTTCCCTCAGCGGCGACGGGCGGTGACGATCCAGGCGCGGGAGTCGAACCAGACACCGTCGTCGCCCAGGTGGTCGGTGAGGGTCCCGCGCAGCCGCTCCACCGCGCGCGCCGCGCCGGCCGGGTCCAGTCCCGTCAGTACGTTGCTCGTGCAGGTGAAGCCGCGGACCCAGTCGAGGGCGGCGGGCACGTCCGGACCGTAGTACACCGGCTCGTGGACGTCGGCGAAAACGACGTCGGCGAACCCCGCCGCGCCGAGGATCTGCCGTACGGTCGACGGCTCGGCGAGCGAGAACGGATCCGGTCCGGCGGAGGCGGCCACCGATCCCTCGGGCCCGGCGAGCGACCGGCGGAGGGCGACATCCCACTCGTTACGGTCGGGCGACTGCCAGACCATCATGACCAGCCGGCCGGCCGGGCGCAGCGCTCGCCCGATGTTGGTGAACGCGGCGACCGGGTCGTCGAAGAACATCGTGCCGAACCTGCTCATCGCGACGTCGAAGCGCTCCGACGGAAAAGGGTGGCACTGCACGTCGGCGTGCTCGAAGGTGACGTTGTCCGGGCCCTCGGCCCGGGCGAGCGCGCGGGCGCGCCGGATGGCGGGTGCGGAGATGTCAACGCCGAGCGCGCTGCCCGCCCGTGCCGTGCGCGCGGCCTGTCGCGTCGTCCGCCCGCTCCCACAGCCGATGTCGAGGACGTGCTCGTGCGGCCGGACACCGACCGCCCGACGCAGAATCGGGTCGTGTCGACGCAGTTCGGCGTCGTACCCGACGAGGCCGGGCCCCTGCTCGCCTGCGGCGTCTGGCACCGCGGTCCCTCCACACGGGTCGGGGTCACCCGGACGCTGGCGCGAACCGGCCCTCATCAGGATGCACCCCAGCGCTCGACAGTGTCGCGGGCCGGTGACCTGACCCGACCCGGCATCGGGTCGGTGGCCGCTCGCCGGATTCGTTCCCCGTGGGGTAAATACAACGGGAACGCACGTTTCGTACTTCGAGAGGAGATCCGGTGTCTGGGGCGTTGGACTTCGGCGTTGAGGGCAATCCGAACTCGGCACGGTACGGCCGCTACTTCTGGCACGCCACGTTGGCCGACGGCCGACTGTTGACCCTGCACGCGGATCGCGCCGAGGTCAACGCGGCGGGGGCACTCCAGTTCTGGCAGGACAGCCAGCGCAACCCGGCCGGCGGGTGGGAGCCGAAGGAGCGACCGCTCGTGACCTTGGCGCTGGCACCCGGGCAGTGGGTGCATGCCTATGCGGCGAGCGCCACGGACGGGCATCCGGCGTGCATCGACAGCCTCGACGAACCGAAGAAGCCGGCCGCGGCCGGCCCCTGACCGGGATTCCTGTCAAGAAGCCGCTGAGGCACAGCCAGGCGCAGCTCCGCATCGACCCGTCGCCGGTACCTGCACGCAGCAGCCGTCTGCCGAGTTGGCCTGCGCGAAGCACGCAATGGTGCCGGAAAACGCGCAAAGAGGCGCGCTTACCTGCGCAGTGCGGTCGCTCAGACGCAGACCACCTCGCAGCCCTGGCGTCGGATCGCCGCCAGGGCGCCCTCGTCGGCCCGGCTGTCGGTGATCAACAGGTCCACCTCGGACATCGCGCAGACCGGCGCAAGCGCCACCCGGGAGATCTTCGTGGCGTCGGCGAGCACGGCGCTGACCCTCGCCCGCTGCCTGAGCACCGCGTTGACCCGGGCGCCGACCGGGTCGTAGTTGGTGCAGCCGGCGGCCGCGTCCACCCCGTCCACCCCGAGGAACGCCACGTCCAGGTTGTATCCGGCGAGGAAGCTCTCCGCGGACGGGCCCACCGCCTCCTGGCTCGAGCCGCGTACCTCTCCCCCGGCGGCGAACACCCGCACGCCCGGGTTCAGGGCCAGCGCCGCCGCGACGTCCAGGGCGTTGGTGACCACGGTCAGCCCCTCGACGCCGGACAGCAGCGCGGCGAACTCGCCGACCGTGGTGCCGCCGGTCATCCCGATGACCCGGGCCTGGTCCAGGCAGGACAGCGCACGCTGGGCGATCCGGCGCTTCTCCGGCAGGTCCTGTGCCGTCTTGTAGCTGAGCGGAAGGTCGTGGAAGGCCGCGTGCGTGGTGGCGCCGCCGTGGGTGCGCCGGACCAGCCGCTGCTGTTCCAGCAACTCCAGGTCACGGCGGACGGTGGCCGGTGACACGCCGAACCGGTCCGACAGCGTACGCACGTCCAAAGAGGTGTTCTCGACGATCGCCGAGACCATCTGGTTGAGGCGGTTCTTCCGCTGCACGAGCGAAACCTAGCACGCTGGCGCGCGGTCACAGCGCTTGCATCGGACAGATTATTGAGCGCTTGAAGGTCAAGTGCTCATGACAACTGCGTGAAGTGACTGTCTGAGGTGAAATAACGATCGCCCGCCTTGACCTGACGCTCGCCCCCTGCAAACGTCGACGACCAGATCCTGGTGAGTGCGCGACTGCGCGCCGAGGTACGGCCGGCCAGCCGCCGCCAGGCTGCACATCAGGCCACGGGGGTTGCCACAGGAAGGCCCAGGCAGATGAATCTCCAGCGGAGTTACGCCGCCACCGTCGTGATCGCAGCGCTGGTCCTGGCGGCCAGCGCCTGCTCGGTCGGGGGCACCGAGCAGGGATCCAACAAGATCCGCGGCGCGACGATCACCGTGGCGCTGGGCAACTCACCGCCCAAGGCGCCCCTCAGGGCGTTCGAGAAGCGGACCGGCATCCACGTCAAGTGGGTGACCCTGGACTGGGACAGCCTGCAGACGAAGATCTCGGCCGCGGCCACGTCCAAGACCTACTTCGCCGACGCGACCGACGTCGACTGGTCCCGGGTGGGTCAGCTGGGCAAGCTGGGCTGGTTCCAGCCGCTGGAGAGCCGGATGAACACCAAGTCGATGCGCCGGGACATGCCCCAGCTGTCGTCGTTCACCTCGGCCAAGCACGTGGTCGGCATCCCGTACGACGCCTCGTTCATGGTGACCACGGTGAACAGGAAGATGTTCGCCGAGGCCGGCATCACGAAGATGCCGACCACCCACGACGAGTACGTCAAGGATCTTGAGGCCGTCAAGTCGAAGGGCGTCGTCGAGCACCCGCTGAACATCCCGTTCGCCGCGGCCGAAGGACTGTCGACCTACTGGTACCAGGCGACCGGGGCATTCGGCGGCACGATCCTCAACGGAGCGGGCAAGCCACAGTTCACCAGCCCCGGCTCGCCCGGCTACAAGGCCGCGCAGTGGATGGTGGGCGCCCTCAAGGACGGCCTCGTACCGCCCGGGAACATCAACGTGACCGACAGCCAGGGGCAGCAGACCCTGATGGCCAAGGGATCCGTCGCCAGCACCTTCAGCGACTACTCCGGCAACGTCGGCACCCTGTACAACGTCCCGGCCTCCTCGAAGGTCGTCAACCAGGTGGCGTATCTGCCCACCCCGGCGGTCGACGGGCCCGGCCCGAACCTCAGCAACCCGGACGGAATCGGCATTCCCCGGGAGGCGAAGTACCCGGCGGCGGCCGCCAAGTTCATCGAGTGGTTCACCGCCAGCCAGAACCAGATCGACTTCGCCGGGGTGAACGGTCCCACCAAGGTGCTGCCCGGCTACAACATGCCCTCCAGGGTGTCCGCCATCAAGGAGATGACCGCCAAGGGCAAGCTCATCGCCGGCGCTCAGCTGACCTCGATGTTGCAGGACAAGTCCCGTCCGGTGTTCCCGCAGGGCGCGCCCACCTGGTACCCGGAGTTCTCCCGGGCCGTCTACACCAACCTGCACGCGGCCGCGACGGGATCCGAGACCGTCGCGACGGCCATCCACAAGATCGCCGGTACGGCCGACAAGCTGAGGAGCAACGGATGAGCCGCGGCCCGGGAGACGACCCGGCCGGTCGACACGTAGCCCGTACACCATGACGGTCGACGTGGAGACGGACACCCCGTCCGGAGCGACAAACGGCCGCCGTCGCCGACGGCGGCGGCCGGACATCCTGCCCTACGCCCTGGTCACGCCGTTGGCCGTGTTCATCATCGGCCTGGCACTGGTTCCGGCGGGCTTCGCGCTGGTCCAGTCGTTCTACCGGGTCGACGAGCTGGACCCACCGATCCGGTTCAGCGGACTGGACAACTTCCGGAAGCTCTTCGCCGACGACGCGGTGATGGCCGGCATGACCAACACCGCCTGGTACGTCGTCATCGGCGTCGCGCTGTCCACCGTGCTGGGCATCGCCATGGCCGTGACCCTGCAGCACCGGTTCACCGGGCGATCCGTGCTCATCGCGATCATGATCCTGCCGTGGGCGCTGCCCGGGGTGGTCGAGGGTGTCGTGTGGAGCGGCATCTGGGACGCCAACACGGGCCTGCTGAACAGCGTCCTGACCACGCTGCACCTGGTCAGCCACTACCAGGTCTTCCTGGGCCAGCACCACCTGCTCACGCTGATCGCCATCGAGGTGGTACAGGTCTGGCAGATAACCCCGCTGTCGGCGCTGCTCATCCTGGCTGCGCTGCAGAACATCCCCGGAGACCTGTACGAGTCCGCGCTGTTGGACGGCTGCTCGTCCTGGAACGCCTTCCGCCGGATCACCCTGCCGCTGATCCGACCCGGCATCACGATCGCCATGGTGCAGGCGCTCATCCAGACCCTCAACATCTTCGACCAGCCGTACGTGCTCAACGGGTCGGCCTCGACCGGGGCCTCGGTCACCATGCAGACCTACTACATCAGCTTCGAGAACCTCGACTTCGGCGAGGGGTACGCACTGTCCCTGCTCATCACGGTGGCCACGCTGCTCATCTCGCTGGCCGTCGTGAAGCTCGTGTACCGGCCCGTGGAGTTCTGATGTCGCACCGTACACACTGGATCCGCCGGCTCGGCGTGCTGTTCATCGTGGCCTGGTCGATCGTGCCGCTGTACTGGACCTTCAACGGCAGCCTGCAGACCGACGCGCAGATCTCCGACAAGCCCGCGCACTACGTCCCGCCCACGCCCAGCCTGCGGCACTACGCGGACCTGCTGATGGGCGACGGCGACGTACCGACCGCCATCCGGCGGTCCGCGGTCAACATCCTCGTCGAGTGCGGCGCCGCCACGGTCGTGACCGTCGTGCTGGCCACCCTGGCCGGGTACGCGTTCGCCCGGATGAAGTTCCGCGGCGGCCGGATACTGTTCTACGCGGTGCTGGTCACCATGGCGTTCCCGCCCTACACGACGCTCATCCCGCTGTACCGGATCATGACCGACCTGCGGCTGGTGAACACCTACGCCGGCATCGTGCTGGTGTACGTGTCCGGATTCCTGCCCCTGGCCACCTGGATCCTCTACAACTACATGTCCAGCCTGCCGGTGGCGATCGAGGAGGCCTCGCAGGTCGACGGGGCGGGCCGGATGCAGGTCCTGTGGCACGTCGTGCTTCCGCTGTCCGTGCCCGGCATCATCTCCACGGCGATCATCACGTTCCTGTTCGCCTGGAGCCAGTTCCTGTTCCCGCTCGTACTGTCCAGCGACCTGTCCACCCAACCGCTCACGGTCGTGGTCGCCGCGCTGCAGGGTCGGCACACCATCCCGTTCGCGCTCCTCGACGCGGCCGGCATCGTGGCCATCGTCGTACCGGCGGTCATCGCGATGACGCTGAACCGGTACATCGTGAACGGGCTGCTCAGCGGCAGCGTCAAGTAGCCGGGGGAAGACATGGCCGGTCGCAACGTCTTCGTACTCATCGGGGCCGGGAGTACCGTCTTCACGCCGGGACTGCTGCGCGACCTCGCCCGCTCTCCCCACTCGGACAGCTACGAGGTACGTCTGGTCGACCTGAACCCGGACGCCACGGAGACCATGGCCCGGCTCGGCCGCCGGATCGTCGAGGCGGCCGGGTCGAGCATGACCGTCACGGCCCACACCGAGCGACGGCAGGCACTGGCCGGCGCCCGGTTCGTGGTCACCACGATCGCCGTCGGTTCGGCCGCCGGCTGGCGGGCCGACCTGGAGATCCCGGCCAGGTACGGGATCGCGCAGACCGTCGGCGACACCGTCGGGCCGGGCGGTGTGCTGCGCGCCCTGCGGCACATCCCCGAACTGGTCCGGATCGCGGGCGACGTGGCCGAGCTCGCGCCCGAGGCATGGCTGATCAACTACAGCAACCCGTTGACCGCCAACGTACGTGCGATCACCCGGGAGACTCCGGTCGCCACGATCGGGCTGTGCCACGGCACGATGCACACCAGGGCCGCCCTCGCCGCCGAACTGGGACTGCCGGTCACCGACCTGCACACCGTCTTCGCCGGGCTCAACCACCTGTGCTGGCTGCTCGACATCCGGGCCGACGGGCAGGACCTGTACCCGCGGCTCCGGCAGCTCGCCGCGGCGAGGAGCGGCGGCCGCGACGCCGTGCCGAACGGCCGGGAAGGGCTGCACCAGCCCGTGTCCGCCGATCTGCTCGCCACGTTCGGCCACTACCCGGCACCCGGCGACCGGCACGTGGCCGAGTTCTTCGGCGACTACCTGCGCGACACTGGCCGCAGCGACACGAGCAATGGTGGCGCAAGGCCGGGTGGCGCGAGGTCCGGTGACGCGAGGCCCGGCGACCTGCCCTGGGGCCTGCAGGAGGGCCAGGACATGACCCTGCGCTACATCGGCGAGAAGAGCGACCTGTGGGACCAGCTCCGCGCACAGGCCCGCGGTGAGCTCGCCGTCCAGCCCGGTGACAACCAGGAGGCGGAGCGGCTGGTGTCCATCGCCGAAGCCCTGATCACCGGTGAGGACCTGGTCGAACTCGCCGTCAACCTGCCCAACGACGGGAAGATTCCGAACCTGCCGGCCGAAGCGGTCGTCGAGGTACCGGCCCTGGTGGGCGCCGCGGGCATCACCGGGCTGGCGGTGGGCGAGCTGCCGCCGGCGATCGCGTCCGTACTGAGCTTCCGCGCGCAGCAGCAGGAGATCACCGTCGAGGCGGCCGTCACCGGGGACCGGCGGCTGGCGTTGCAGGCGCTGGTACTCGACCCGCTGGTGCCCGACTCGCGTACGGCACGGTCGATCCTCGACGACGCGGCCGCCGCGCACCCGGCACTCGGTGCGTTCGGATGACCGCCGATCCACGCCGCCGGCCGGGCCCGCCGGGCGTCGACGGAACACGCAGCGGGCCTCGTAGCGAACCGAGAAAGGTAGGGACCTGACCGTGGCCGACAACGTCACCCCGGACATGCTGGGCCGTCGCACCTCGGCGGAGATCGCGAGTCAGCCCGCCTGTTGGCGGGCGGCGCTTCAGCACGCCGCGCGCGGCCCCGCCGGACTGCCCGAACGCGGCGAACGGGTGCTCGTGCTCGGCTGCGGTACCTCCTACTACCTCGCCGCGGCGTACGCCTGGCTGCGCGAGCAGGCCGGGCACGGCACGACCGACGCCCTGATCGCCTCCGAGACGCCCGGCCGGCTGCGCGACTACGACCGCGTCGTGGCGATCAGCCGTTCGGGCACCACCACCGAGGTACTGACGGCGTTGGCGGCGCTGCCGACCACGGTGCCGGTGACCGCGGTACTCGGTGATCTGGACACCCCGATCGCCTCCGCCGCCGCGCAGATCGTCGACCTGTCCCACGCCGACGAGCAGAGCGTGGTGCAGACCCGGTTCCCCACCACGTTGCTGACCCTGCTGCGCGCGCAGCTCGACACACCACCGGAGTACCTGGACCAGCTGGCCGTACGGGCCGAGGCGGCGATCGCGGAACCGGTGACCCGGCCGGCTCCCCGGCAACTGGTCGTACTCGCCACCGGCTGGGCGGCGGCACTGGCCCAGGAGGCCGCACTGAAGTGCCGGGAGTCGGCCGGCATGTGGGCGGAGGCGTACGCGACCGGCGAGTACCGGCACGGACCGATCAGCGTGGCCGGGCCGGACACCCTGGTGTGGGCGATGACCCCGCTCGGCGACACGTTGCGCGCGGCGATCACCGACACCGGTGCCGCCGTCCACCAGGACGACGACGATCCGCAGGTCGGGCTCGTACGGCTGCAGCGGCACGCGGTCGCCTGGGCCACCGCGGCCGGTCGCGATCCGGACGTACCGGTCCACCTGACCCGCTCGGTCATCGCGCCCTGACGCCTTCGTCGTGGCGCGCGTCGGTGCCGGTCAGTCGGCGACGTGGGCGGTGTTGTCGAGCCAGAGCCCGGCGAGGTCGGTGTCGCCGTCGACGCTGATGTCGGTGGCCTCGCGGTCGGTGAGAGGGAGTCGTCGGGTCAGGACCAGCAGCAGCGATCGTGCCGGGCCGGTCATTGTGACATCGGCCGGCCCGGTTCCGGGCCGCCACGTGGCCCCGTCAGGCCGCCGTTCGACGAACCAGGCGCCCGGGTCGTCCGCGGTGTCGGTGGCCAGCCACTGCAGGGTCTGCCCGGTGCCCCGGATGGCGTGGGCGGACTCGGACCGCAGCATCTCCCACGTGGGGGAGGTGAGCATCGTGAGGTGGTTGCTGATCAGCGCGGCCGCGATGTCGGCATCGACGTCCGCCGGTCGGCCCGCCGCGTTGGCCGCGTCGAAGCCGTGGACGACCGTCTCGTTGAGCACGCTGGTCAGCCAGAACCGCGTCCCGGACCGCTGGTCCCCCGCGGCGTTGAACACCGGCGCGTCGAATGCGTCGTCGGAGCACGCGCTCACGAACCGCTGCGCGGACTCCGACAGCCACGCCTGCCACTCACCGGGGTCGGCGGGGAGTACGGCCATCTCCGTGGGCAGTTGTGTGGGGTCGGTGATGCGTCGCTCGATGATCTCCGCGGCCCAGTTCTGGGTCTGGCCCACGTGCGCGACCAGGTCGGCGATGGTCCACTCGGGGGTCGTCGGCACGGGGGCGTCAGGTCCGGCCACGGCGGCCGATTCCGCCAGGCGTCGGGTGTGTTCGACGATCGCGCGTCGGGCGTGTTCCGCGTTCAGCTCGGTCATGGGACTGTCCTCTCCGGAGTTCGTTGTGCCCTGTATGACGAGGCGGACCGGTCGAACTCATCGGTGACGTGCCGAGGGACCTGCTGATCATCTCCTGATCCGTCGGGTCACCCGACGAGTTGGCCTCGCCGGGACTTCGGCGAGGGTCATGCCGGGACGCCGGACCGCCCATGACCTGGCGTCCACCCCCCGTTTCGCCCCGGTACGAGGGCTGGTAGACGATGTATCGGTGGACACCCCGACCGATACCAGGGGTCTCGTCGAGGCGCTGCGCCGAGCGGGCGTACGCGAGGTTGATGCCTCGACGAGGCGTCGCGCCGAGTACTCCAGTGACGCCTCGCTGTACCGGGTGGTGCCGTCCGCGGTGGTCTGTCCGCGCGATGCCGATGAGGTGGCGGCGGTGCTGGCGGTGTGCCGGGAGACCGGGGCGCCGCTGACCGCGCGCGGCGCGGGCACCTCCATCGCCGGTAACGCCGTGGGCACCGGGGTGGTGTTGGACTTCAGCCGGCACCTCAACCAGGTGAGCGGTATCGACACCGAGGCGCGCACCGCGGTGGTTCAGCCCGGACTGATCCTCGACGACCTGCAACGTCGGGTCCAGCGGCACGGGCTGCGGTTCGGCCCGGAACCTTCCACGCACAGCCGTTGCACCCTCGGCGGGATGATCGGCAACAATTCGTGCGGTTCTCGCGCCCTGGCGTACGGCAAGACCGCGGACAACGTGGTGGACCTGGACATACTGGCCGGTACCGGCGAGCGTCTGACCGCCACTCGCGGCGCCGATCCAGCCGTCTCGCCGGTGCTGAGCGCCGTACATGAGGTGGTCGGCGCCAATCTGGCGACGATCCGCACCGAGCTGGGCCGCTTCGATCGCCAGGTGTCGGGCTACTCGCTGGAACATTTGCTGCCCGAGCACGACTTCGACGTGGCGCGTGCTCTGGTCGGTACCGAGGGCAGCTGCGGAGTCCTGCTCGGCGCGACCGTCCGGCTGGTGGAAAGCGCCGCCACGTCGATCATCGTGGCGCTGGGGTACCCGAGCATGGCCGCGGCGGCCGACGCGGTGCCCGCGCTGCTGGCGCACCGACTGATCTCGTTGGAGGGCCTGGACATCCGCATCGTGGACCGGGTACGCGCCCAGCGCGGCGCGGTGCCGCGGTTGCCGGCCGGGCAGGGCTGGCTGTTCGCCGAACTCGGCGGCGAGTCGGTCGACGAACTGACCGGCGCGGCCAAGGCGGTGATCGCCGACTCGGATGCCACCGACGCCCTGGTGGTCACCGACGCGCGCCAGATGGCCTCCCTGTGGAAGATCCGCGAGGCCGGTGCCGCCCTGTCCCAGCGGTCGGTGGACAACCAGCCCGCGTACGCGGGCTGGGAGGATGCGGCGGTACCGCCGGCCCAGCTCGGAGCGTACCTGCGGGACTTTGACGCGCTGCTGGCCGAGCGCGGGCTGAAAGGCATGCCGTACGGGCACTTCGGCGACGGCTGCATGCACGTACGCATCGACTTCCCGTTGGCGTCCGGCGGTGTCGGGGTGTTCAAGGAGTTCCTGACCGACGCGGCACGTCTGGTCGCCTCGTACGGCGGGTCGATGTCGGGTGAGCACGGCGACGGCCGCGCGCGCAGCGCGCTGCTGCCGCTGATGTACTCACCGGCCGCGCTCGGCGCGTTCGCCGCGGTCAAGGACGCATTCGACCCCGACGGGATCCTCAACCCCGGCGTCATCGTCCGGCCCGGCCCGGTCGAGGCCGACCTGCGTGTGCCGGCGGCGCCGCCGGTCACGACGGGCCTGGGCTTCGGGTACCGGCACGACCACGGCGACCTGACCACGGCCGTGCACCGGTGTACCGGGGTGGGTGCCTGCCGGGCGGACAACACCCGTTCCGGCGGGGTGATGTGCCCGTCGTACGTGGCCACCCGCGACGAGAAGGACTCCACCCGGGGCCGTTCCCGGGTCCTGCAGGAGGCCATCAACGGCACCCTGGTGCACGGCCTGCGCTCGCCGGAGGTCCGCGAGTCGCTGGACCTGTGCCTGTCCTGCAAGGGCTGCTCGTCGGACTGCCCGGCCGGTGTCGACATGGCCACCTACAAGGCCGAGGTGCTGCACCAGACGTACCGGCGGAGGCCGCGGCCGGTCTCGCACTACACCCTCGGCCAGCTGCCCCGCTGGGCCCGGCTGGCCTCCCGCGCGCCGGGGCTGGCCAACGCGGCGCTGCGGGTACCCGGTGTGTCCACTCTGGCCAAACGGCTGGCCGGGGTGGACGTCCGGCGGTCGCTGCCGACGTTCGCCGACCGTACGTTCCGGTACTGGTTCGCGCATCGCCCCGACCGCGCGACAACGGGCGATCCGGTGATGCTGTGGGTGGACACCTTCACCGACCACTTCACCCCCCAGGTCGGTGCCGCCGCCGTACGGGTGCTGGAGTCCGCCGGCTTCCAGGTACGGCTGCCGGCGCCGGGGCTGTGCTGCGGGCTGACCTGGATCACCACCGGGCAGCTCGACGCCGCCAAGCGGATCCTCGGCCGATCGGTGGCGGCGCTGGCACCGGCTGTCGCCGAGGGTGTGCCCGTGGTGGGTCTGGAACCGTCCTGCACGGCCGTGTTCCGCGGCGACGCAACGGAGCTGCTCGACGACGAGGGCGCCGCGCAGGTGGCTGCCGGAGTCCACACGCTCGCGGAGCTGCTGGCCCGCTACCGTCCGGACTGGACGCCGCCGGACC
Source organism: Actinocatenispora sp. (assembly GCA_049582705.1). GTDB lineage: Bacteria > Actinomycetota > Actinomycetes > Mycobacteriales > Micromonosporaceae > Actinocatenispora. The sequence goes on along the minus strand of JBAUUM010000931.1, from coordinate 5,638 downwards.
TCTCCGGTGTGACCGTGGTGGCCCAGCCGCACTGCCACCAGCACGCGGTGATGGGCTGGGACGCCGACCGTGAGCTGCTGGAGCGGGCCGGCGCCACCGTCGAGGCGGTCGGTGGCTGCTGTGGCCTTGCCGGCAATTTCGGTGTGGAGCGCGGCCACTACGAGGTGTCGGTCGCCGTGGCCGAGTCCGCCCTGCTTCCCGCCGTACGGGCCGCCGGTGGGGCGACCGTGCTCGCCGACGGCTTCTCCTGCCGTACCCAGCTCGACGACCTCGCGGACCGCCCCGGCGTACACCTCGCCCAACTCCTGTCCGACGGTCGTCCTGCCACCGGCAGCTGAACGACAAGGCAGGACGAACGAACTGGTCTAGGGCGGGTGCGGGCCTGCCGGGACCCGCACTCCGCTCGCTCCCGGTCAGTGGAAGGTGAGGCTCACCGAGTCCACGGTGTCGGTGCTGGCGCACAGGGCGTCGCCGGAGATCTTGGTCGCGGTGAAGGGGCCGCCGGTGTAGGTCCGGGCGGTGCCCTGCCGGGTGAGCGAGGCGTCGGTCACGCGGTAGGAGCACGAAACACCCGACCGCGCAGCGGAGACGTCGAGTTCGGCGGTGGCGGCGGTGCCGGCCGCGTCGTCGAAGCTGATCGTCGGATCGCTGATGATGTTGCCACTGATGCTGCCGCCGCAGGTGGGTTGCACCGTGCTGTGGTCCATGGTCAGCGTGGTCGGCGGAGCGTCGGTGGTGGCTGCGTCGCTCCAGGAGCAGAGGGAGTCGCCGACGGCGATGGACCCGTCGGCCAGGCCACCGGCGGCATAGGCCGGAGTGCCGCCCAGACCCAGCGCGACCAGGGCGCCGAGAGAAAGACCGACGAGCATACGGGCAGGTTTCACGGGGATCTCCTTCGTGCTCTGACGGGGCGCTCCATAGCAGCATGAGAGTAACAATCATGTCTATACGTCTTTTGACCGTACTTCTTTCGTAGTACGCACTAAAGCGGACATCAGTACCGGTGACGCCAGTGCCTGCGCCGGAGCGAGAGCCGGGTTACCGATGCGGCCGAGCGCTGCGCGACCCGCTCACCGCCGACGCCGACGCCGACCGACTGGAGCGGCGGGCCGCCGCCGGTCTCACCGACGACGAGCCTCCACGCATGCCGGTCCAGCGGACGGCGATGGGGCGTGTGACACACTGCGGGCGGAGGCCGCCGGCACGAACGGGGCGGTCGTCGCGGGTCCGGGACACTCTGCGACCGGGCCGGCTCCGGCGGCATCCGCCGGTCGTCACGGCACGGTCCCGGGCTCGCATGGTGGTCACGAGCGACCGGTCCGGCGGTCCCGGCAGTAGGAGGAGTTCGCGTGAGCGATGAAGGTGCGTGGGTCGCGTACGTCGTGGACGACGAGGGCGGGCGACGGTACCTGCGTTCGGCGACCCGGCAGACCTCGGGTAAGGACTTCACCCGGCACAAGGGGAGCGCGGCGCAGTTCGACAGCGAACGGGGCGCGCTGACCGCCGCCAAGGAACTCAAGCAGGACTACGAGAACCGCGACAACTACCGGGGCTGGATCGTCCGGGTCGAGACGAAGCGCGTCGGCTGAGCCTGACGCCGCCCGGAACGGGGCGGCGCGAGGGCGACGCGCCGTGAGCAACCGGCGCGGTCAGCCGATCCTGCGCAGGGCAGCTGTCATCTCGTCGGGACCGTGCGCCCGCAGCGTGTTGGTACGGATGTTGCCCAGCACGCCCATCCGGAGCAGGAACGCGGCCAGGGACTCATCGTCCGGAAACTCGGAGATGATGACGAGGTCGTACGCGCCGACGGTCCAGAAGATCTGAGTCAGCTCACCGCCCACGCCGCGCGCGACCTCCCGGGCCGCCTCCGCACGGCTCATGGTGTCCCCGGCGGCACGGACCCCTTGATCGGTCCAGTTGATCAGGCTGATGTAACTGGGCACCGTCAGCTCCCCCCGCGTCCGATGCCCCCGACATTATGACGTGATCCGCGCCTGCATCCGGGAACCGGAACATGTCACCCGCGCGGTCAGCCCACGGTACCGGCGGCCGGCGGAGACCGCCGCCCAGCCGCTGCTCGATGGCTGGTCCCGACCACTGACAATTGCCGGCATCATCGATCACGGTCCAGCCGACCAACTCCCCCGCTCCAGCATCGTCGCTGGTGCTGGCATCGCCGACCACATCGGTCAGCCGCTTGGAGAGCCCCCGGCAGACGATGTCCGGCTCGCTAGGCGTCGTCCGGCGCGGTCCGGTCCGCATCGACGCGGAGCGCAATCATGGGGAGCCGCGTGTCACGGTCGACGATCGGGGCACCGAGGGTGGCCTCGAGGACCGGCTTGAACCTTGCCCATGCACGCGGGTGACGCCGCACGTACTCGTCCAGCGCCGCGTCCGCCTCGGCCGATGTGAGCATCCGTGCCGTCGCTTGTGCCGGTGCGCGACTGCCGACGAAGACCCGCACGTCGGGGGTAGCGCGTACGTTGCGGAACCACTGGGACCGGGACCCGAAGCCGGAGACCACGACGTACGTGTCGGCTGTCGGATGCCCGAAGACCTCGAGCACCACGTGGCGTCTGACACCTGACCGACGCCCGATGTGTTCGAGCATCAGCATCCGTGAGCCGAACAGGAACCCGAGCCGTCTGCGGTACAGCCAGATCGGGGCACGCATCAGACGGCGGTTGCCGAGCAGTCGGGCGCCTCCTCTGGCGATCGTGTCGGAGACGACCTGCGACGGCGTACGGGTCTTGGGCACGGCGGGACCTCGATTCAGCTGGTGCGGAACGGTGGCCTGGCGCTACTGGACGGGCCGGTGGCGATCCCCCGACGCGTGGTCCGCCAGATCGGTTGGCGACGACGGATCCGGGTGCGCGGACTCCTCCCGGCTCCCGGCGAACAGGCCGTTCCGGTACACCGACATCACCTGGCCCGCCCACCTGGTCATCCCGGCGCTGTCCAACGGGTCGGCGCCCAGCAGCGCCGTCAGATGTTCCCGCAGCAGCAGGACCGCGACGTCGTTCATCATCAGGAACGCGGCCCGCGCGGCCGGGTCGTCGGTCGGCCGGACCACTCCGGTCGCCTCCCACCGGTCCAGTACGGCCCGGCTCGACCGGTACCAGCGCTGGATCACGCGTTGGCCGGCGGGATCTCCGGACAGCAGCAGTCGCCGGACGTAGGTCGGGATCGGCGAGTCGGGGGGAAGCGCCGAGACGAACATCTCCGCCAGCAGGCCGGCCGTGCGCTGGTCTCCCCAGCCGGTGTGGTCCATCGCGGCGAACAGTTCGTCGAAGACCCGGTGTACGTGGGCGTCGACGGCCTCACGCAGCCCCGCCTCGGATCCGAAATGGTGTGTGACCAGGCCTGGTGACACACCCGCGGACTGGGCGAGGACCCGCAGCGAGACTGTCTCCGGCCCGTGCGTGGCGAACAGTCGCAGGGCCTTGTCCCGGAGTACGGCGCGAGCTCTCGGGTCCTGACGGTCTGCACACACGGTCAACTCCTGAGCATCGATCAGTGGGGATGAGGTCACCCTATCGAATGCATGCATTGTGCAACGTTCCGTGACCGGCCGCGGACGCCCGCACCGCCGACCGCGGGGCCGTGAGCCGCGACATGGACGACAACGACCGGTCGAGCACGACCAACCGCCGGTGATGCGTCTCACCGGGACATCAGAGATTAGATGCACAGAGCAATCATATGCTTATGCACGTGTAGTGCGCACCGCCGTCTCCGGCGCACGGTGCCGCCGAGCCATGCCCACACCGGACGGAGGTCGACGACGCGCGATGAGCGCCGACGAGACGGTTCACCAGGTAATGCGCCGATCACCGGCCCGCCTCGCCCGCGGCTTCGACTGGTTACGGGGGACCCCGGCCGGCCTGATCCCGCTCGCCCTCGCGGTGGGCGCCGGCGCCGGCCTGGGCGCGGTGGCGTTCCGCTACCTCATCCTCTGGTGCACCCGGCTGTTCAGCGGCCACGCCGACTACTCGGCCGCCGGTCATGCGGCCAACCGGTTCGTACCCTGGCTCGGCGTGTTCTTCGTGGTGCTGGCACCGGTCATCGGTGGCCTGCTGTACGGCCCGGTGGTGCACCGCTTCGCCCGTGAGGCCCGCGGACACGGGGTGCCCGAGGTGATGCTGGCGGTCGCCGAACGCGGCGGCAGGATCGCCCCGCGCGTCGCGGTGGTGAAGGCCCTGGCCTCGGCGCTGTGCATCGGCTCCGGCGGCTCGGTCGGGCGGGAGGGCCCGATCGTGCAGATCGGATCCGCACTGGGCTCCTCGCTCGGTCAGCTCGTCCGGCTGCCGGAGCGACGGCTGCGCCTGCTGGTCGCCTGCGGCGCGGCGGGCGGAATCTCCGCCACCTTCAACGCGCCCATCGCCGGTGTGTTCTTCGCCCTGGAGCTGATCCTCGCCGACTTCGGTGTCGAATCGTTCGGTGCCGTCGTACTCGCGTCGGTCACCTCGGCGGTGATCGGTCGGGCCGTCTTCGGTGACCAGCCGTTCCTGCACCTGCCCGCCTTCCAACTCACCTCACCCGCCGAATTCGGTGCCTACGCCGTGCTCGGGTTGCTCGCCGCCGTCGTGGGCATCGGCTTCGTGAAGCTGCTGTACGGCGTGGAGGACCTGGCCGACCGGCTGTGGCGCGGTCCCGAATGGCTCCGACCCGCCGTCGGCGGACTCCTGCTGGGCGGCCTGCTGCTGGCCTTGCCGCAGATGTACGGCGTCGGGTACCCGGTGCTGGCCGGCGCGATCAGCGGCCGGTACCTGCTCTGGTTTCTGCTCATCCTCCTGATCGGCAAGATGATCGCCACGAGCCTCACCATCGCCGTCGGCGGCTCCGGAGGCGTGTTCGCGCCGTCCCTGTTCCTCGGTGCGATGCTCGGCGCGGCGTTCGGCCAGCTCACTCACACCGCCCTGCCGGGGCTGGTCGGATCGGCGGGCGCGTACGGCATCGTCGGCATGGGCGCGGTGTTCGCCGCGACCTCCCGCGCCCCCATCACCGCCGTGCTGATCATCTTCGAACTCACCGGCGACTACTCGATCATCCTGCCACTGATGACGGCCGTGGTGATCGCGACCGCGCTGTCGAAGAAGCTGTCCGCCGACACGATCTACACGCTCAAGCTGCGCCGCCGCGGCATCGATCTGCTGCGGGGACGACCTGCCAGCCCACTGGAGACGCTGACCGTCTCGGAGGCGATGCGACCGGTACCCGCGGCCGTCGGCGCCGAGGCTCCGCTCGACGAGATCCTGACGCGCTTCACCGACGCCTCCGACCGGGTCCTACCCGTGGTCGACGACGCCGGCCACTACCGCGGCGTGGTCACCGCGCACGAGGTCGAACAGGCCGCGGCGGACAACACCCTGGACACGGACGCCGGTCACCTCGCGACCCTGGTGCCGGCGTTGTCGGCGGGCCAGTCCCTGGCCGGCGCGGTGGACCTGCTGCACGAAGCCGACGAGGACGGCCTGCCCGTGCTCTCCGCCGACGGGGTCGGGGTGGTCGGCTGGTTGACGCACCGCGACGCGCTCACCGCCTACCGGCGGACCCTGCGCGCCACCGCCGAACGGGCGCGCCCCGGCGAACCGGCCCTCGGCGGATTCCGGGTCGCGGCACTCGCGCTGGGCGAGTC
>JBAUUM010000930.1:0-3038 GCA_049582705.1 Actinocatenispora sp. | reverse complement strand
CCGTCCGGGCGAACGACCGGACCCCACCCGCCCCGGCGGCATGACCGCAGGTCACCGGGCACAAGGATCACTACAGGGAGTGAAAATGACAGGTCGGCTGGACAATCGTGTCGCCGTCATCACCGGCGCCGGCAGCGGCATCGGGCTCGCGACCGCGCGACGGTTCGCCTCGGAGGGCGCCCGGGTCGTGGCGGTGGACATCGACGAGGAGGCGGGCGGTGCCGCCGCGGAGGAGGTCGGCGGCACCTTCGTGGCCACCGACGTGACCGACGAGCCCGCGGTGCGCGCCCTGTACGAGCGGGTCGCCCGGGACCTGGGCAGCGTGGACATCGCGTTCAACAACGCCGGAATCTCCCCGCCGGAGGACGACTCGATCCTCACCACCGGCCTGGAGGCCTGGGAGCGCGTGCAGCGGGTCAACCTGACCTCTGTCTACCTGTGCAGCAAGTACGCCATCGAGCAGATGCGCCCGCAGGGTCGCGGCTCGGTGATCAACACGGCCTCGTTCGTGGCGGTACTCGGCGCCGCGACCTCGCAGATCTCGTACACGGCCAGCAAGGGCGGCGTACTCGCGATGTCCCGCGAGCTGGGCGTGCAGTTCGCTCGGGAGGGCATCCGGGTCAACGCGCTGTGCCCCGGCCCGGTCAACACACCCCTGCTGCAGGAACTGTTCGCCAAGGATCCGGAACGGGCCGCCCGCCGCCTGGTGCACGTGCCGCTCGGCCGGTTCGCCGAGCCGTCCGAGATCGCCGCCGCGGTCGCGTTCCTGGCCTCCGACGACGCCTCGTTCATCACCGCCTCCACCTTCCTGGTGGACGGTGGGATCAGCGGTGCGTACGTGACGCCGCTCTGATCCCGGGAGCTATCAGGACGCTTCCGGGCTTCGGGACCACCGGGTACCTGCTGCGGGACCGCACCCCCGCGTACTGACCCACCGGGTGCCGCCGCGGCGGGGCGGAGTACAAACACGGGATGGGGGACATGGGCACCGCGGCGGCCGTCGACCGGGACGAGGCGCAGGAGGTGCTGCGCCGGCTCGCCGGCCCGCGCGCCGTGCTGCGCGACGACCAGTGGCGGGCGATCGAGGCGCTGGTGGGCGGGCGTCGCCGGGTGCTGCTCGTGCAGCGCACCGGGTTCGGCAAGTCCGCCGTGTACTTCGTGGCCACCGCGCTGCTGCGCCGGGCCGACCCGGCGACCGGCCCGACCGTGATCGTCTCCCCGCTGCTCGCGCTGATGCGCAACCAGGTGGAGGCGGCGGCGGGCGCGGGCATCCGGGCCGCCACGATCAACTCGGCGAACGTGACCGAATGGCAGGGCATCGAGGCGGACATCACGTCCGGCGCGGTGGACGTGCTGCTGGTCAGCCCGGAGCGGCTCAACAACCCGGACTTCCGGGACCGGATCCTGCCCTCACTGGCGGCCGGTACCGGCCTGCTCGTGGTCGACGAGGCGCACTGCGTCTCCGACTGGGGCCACGACTTCCGGCCCGACTACCGGCGGATCCGCAGCTTCCTGGCCGGGCTGCGGCCCGGGGTGCCGGTACTGGCCACCACCGCGACCGCCAACTCCCGGGTCACCACCGACGTCGCCGAGCAACTCGACGTGGACGGCGCGTCCCCGCTGGTTCTGCGCGGCCCGCTGGACCGCGACAGCCTGCGCTTCGGCGTGCTGCGGCTGCCGTCGGCCGCGCACCGGCTGGCCTGGCTCGCCGACCACCTGGAGAGGCTGCCCGGCTCCGGCATCGTGTACACGATGACCGTGGCCGCCACCGACGAGGTCGCCGACTTCCTGCGCGGGCGGGGCATCCCGGTCGCCGCGTACTCGGGTCGCACCGACCCGGCGCAGCGTGAGGAGGCCGAGGCGGACCTGCTCGCCAACCGGGTGAAGGCGCTGGTGGCCACGTCGGCGCTGGGCATGGGCTTCGACAAGCCGGACCTGGGGTTCGTCGTGCACCTGGGTTCGCCGGCCTCCCCGATCGCGTACTACCAGCAGGCGGGTCGTGCCGGCCGGGCCGTCGAGCACGCCGACGTGCTGCTGCTGCCCGGCGCGGAGGACGAGGCCATCTGGAAGTACTTCGCGTCGCTGGCGTTCCCGCCGGAGGACCAGGTGCGGGTCACACTCGACGCGCTGTCGGCCGCTGACCGTCCACTGTCGACACAGGCGCTGGAGGCGCGGGTCGAGCTGCGCCGTACCCGGCTGGAGCTGATGTTGAAGGTGCTCGACGTGGACGGCGCGGTGCGCCGGGTGAAGGGCGGCTGGGTCGCCACCGGAGAACCCTGGCACTACGACACCGAGCGCTACCACCGGATCGCCGCCGCGCGCCGCCGCGAGCAGCAGGCCATGCGCACCTACCTGAGCACCGACAGATGCCGCCTGCGGTACCTGCGGGAGCTGCTCGACGACCCGCACGCCGAGGACTGCGGGCGCTGCGACACCTGCCAGCGGGCCCGCGGCGAGTCGGCCTGGTACCCGACCGGGGTGTCGGACGCCGCGCTGGACGTCGCGGAGCGGGCACTGGCCCGGCCGGGCGTCCCGGTCGAGCCGCGCAAGGTGTGGCCGACGGGCGGTGCGGCGCTGGGCATCCCCCTGTCGGGCAAGATCCCCGCCGACGAGTTGGCCACGTCTGGCCGTGCCCTCGGCCGGCTGTCCGACATCGGGTGGGGCAACCGGCTGCGGGACCTGCTGCGTCCGGACGTCCCGGACGCCCCGGTCGGCGACGAGGTCTTCCGCGGCCTGGTGGCGGTGCTGGCCGGCTGGGGCTGGGAGCGCCGACCCGCCGCGGTGGTGCAGGTGCCGTCCCGGACCCGCCCGAACCTGGTCGGCACGGTGGCCCGGCGCATCGCCGAGGTGGGGCGGCTGTCCTATCTGGGGGAGTTGTCGCGGGTGGGAGGCGGGGCGCCGGGTGCCGGTGGGGCCAGCAACGCGGTACAGCGGCTCGCCGCGGTGCACGACGCGTTCGCGGTGCCGCCGGAACTGGCCGACCGGTTGGGCGAGTTGTCCGGCGCGCCGGTACTGCTCGTCGACGACGTCGTCGACAG
>JBAUUM010000929.1:0-14179 GCA_049582705.1 Actinocatenispora sp. | reverse complement strand
CACCGGCTCCCAGAGGGCGGGACAAGCCATTCCACGAAAAGACCGCCGCGACTGCGTCTCGGCAGGTCACGGCGGTTCTAGGTGGTGCGCCCGGAGGGATTCGAACCCCCAACCTTCTGATCCGTAGTCAGATGCTCTATCCGTTGAGCTACGGGCGCAGGGTCACGTGGACCGTGGATGAGTGTAGCGGGTCCGGTGAATCCGCTGTTGCCCGGCTCCCACCAGTCTGCCGGGACTTCCGCGAAGTACTCCTGACCTGCGTGAATGGTAGCTGGCCGAGGCCGCGACCGACCCATCCGCCGCGCGCGGACGAGCGCGTGGCCCTGGTCACTCCGCGTCGCCGCGATGCCGAAGACGTCGGTCGACGTGGCGACGACGCCGCACCGTCCGTCGTACCGCACGGACCCGCGCCGGACAGCAACCCGAACCCGCCCCGACACCCACCGGCGGCACGGTCCGCCCGCCGCCGCGAGCCCGGTCCCGCGCACCGGAAAAACCGAGGAACCGGCAGGTCGGGCCGGTACTGTCGGACGCCATGCGGATCCTTGTGCTCGGTGGTACGGCGTTCGTGGGCCGGGCGATCGTGGCGGACGCCCTGGGCGTGGGCGCCGAGGTGACCCTGTTCGGGCGCGGCCGGACCGGTACGGAGATGTTCCCGGACGTACCGCGGCTCATCGGGGACCGGGACACCGGCGACTACTCGGCGCTGCGCGGCGGCAGCTGGGACGCCGTCGTGGACGTGAGCGGGTACGTGCCCCGGCACGTCGGGCAGGCGATGGACGCGCTGGGTGACGGCGTCGGCCGGTACCTGTTCATCTCCAGCCACGCCGTGTACGCGCGGGAGGGCGTGCGCGCCGGGTCGGACGAGGACACGCCGCGCCGGCCCGCCAACCGCACCGGGACCGAGGAACTCGACGAGGACACGTACGGGCCGCTCAAGGTGGCCTGCGAGGACGACGTCCTGGCCCGGTACGGCTCCCGGGCGACGATCGTGCGCCCCGGCAAGGTGGCCGGGCCGCACGACAACCAGAGCGGCCTGACGTACTGGGTCCGGCGGGCCGCCCGCGGCGGCCGGGTGGCCCTGCCCGGCAGCCCGGACCAGCCGGTGCAGGTGGTCGATTCGCGCGACCTGGCCCGGCTCGTGGTCCAGTTGCTGACCGACGGCCGGCCGGGGGCCTTCCACGCGGTGGGTCCGGCCGAGCCGACGACTCTCGGCGGCCTCATCCGCACCTGTGCGGAGGCGGCCGGCAGTCGGGTGGAGGTCGTGCCGGTACCACCGGACTCGGTGCCGCCCTTCTTTCCCCTGGTACGGCCGGAGTCGATGTGGCCGACGCAGCAGCGCAGCCCGGCACGCGCCCTGGCCGCCGGCATGTCGGCCACGCCGTTGGCGGTGACCGCGGCGGACGTACTCGCCTGGGACCGGGACCGCGGCGAGCCGCCCCTGCCGCGCACCCTGTCACCGGAGGACGAGGAGAAGCTGCTCGCCTCGACTCCCGGTGCGGCGCCGGCGTGACCCCGGCCCCCGAACGGCCGCACCGCACCGGAGTACCGCCCCGCGCATCCGGAGAGCCGGGCGGGTGGCCCGGGTCAGGAGCGGCGGTCCTCGTCGGCGGTGAGTTCGGTCGCCTCGCTGAGCAACCGGGTGGCCCGGGCGACGATCCGCAGGTCCGGTTCGGTCAGGTGACGCAGTACGCGACGGGTGGCGATCTCGCCGGCCGTGTTGATCTGGTCGAGCAGGTCCTGACCCTTGTCGGTCAGCTCGACCCGGCGGATCCGGCGGTCGTGCGGATCCTCCCGGCGGCCCACCAGGTGCTGACCGGCGAGCCGGTCGACGATGCCGGTGATGGTCGCCAGGGTCACGCCGAGGCCCTCGGCGAGTGACTGACCGGACGTGATTCCGGCGGCGACGGAGATGAGGACCTTGAGTTGCTGCATGGTCAGGTTGATGTCCAGCAGCGGGCTGGACCGCATCGGCGCGGCGGCCCGTTGTATGCGACGTCCATCGGCCAGGATCCGGCTGATCAGGTCGTCGGACTCGTCCACTGCCACCTCTTCGCTGCCTCGCGTCGACGCCCTGGGTGACCCCGGATGCGGGACATTGGTTTGCATCGATCAAACTGTTTGAGAGGACCGTACTAGACCATGCGTCGCTGGTCCCCGCCGAGCGGGCCGTTCCGGCCCCGGGCAGGTGGACCCGCGGACGCGGCCTCAGCCGTGAACCACGAGGGGAAGTCAACCAATGTGGCTGCTGTCCCGGCTCAGTCTCGCCAACCGTAGTCTCGTCGCGCTGATCACCGTGGTGATCATCGGATTCGGGCTGTTCTCCATCCCGTCGCTGCGTCAGCAGCTGCTGCCGTCGTTGGAGTTCCCGATCGCGGCTGTGACGGTCACCTACCCCGGCGCCTCGCCGGAGGTGGTCGAGCAGCAGGTGACCGCGCCGATCGAGGACGGCATCCAGTCGATCCCGGGGCTGGACAGCGTCACCTCGACGTCGCGTTCCGGCTCGGCCTCGATCCTGGTGCAGTTCGACTACGGCACCGACCTGGACGACGCCACCGGCAAGGTCGAGCAGGTGATCAACCGGCTGGAGAGCCAGCTGCCGGACTCGGCGCAGTCCAGCGTGTTCGCCGGCAGTACCGACTCGCTGCCGGTGATGGTGCTGGCGGCGTCCGGTTCGCTGGACCAGCGTGAGCTGGGTCGACGACTGAACGACAACGTCGCGCCGAAGATCCGCAAGATCGAGGGCGTCAAGGACGCCGACGTGACCGGTGTACGCGACGAAGAGGTCTCCGTCACTCCGGACACGAAGAAGCTCGCCGCCGCGGGGCTGTCGGCGTCGGCCGTGGTCACCGCGTTGCAGGGCAGCGGTCAGCCCACCTCGGCGGGCAGCCTCACCGAGGAGGGCAAGAGCCTTTCGGTGCAGGTGGGCGGCAAGTTCGCCTCGGTCGACGAGATCAAGGACCTGTACCTGTCGCCCGGTGCCGGCTCCACCGGTCAGAGCCCGACGGGTCAGGCACCGACGGGACAACCCCCGACCGGTGCGCCGATCCAGTCGGGCACGACCCGCGCGGCCAAGCCGGTACGGCTCGGTGACGTGGCGACCGTGAAGGTCACCGACTCCGCGTCGACGTCGCTGACCCGTACCAACGGGCGGCCGAGCCTCGGCCTGGCCGTGATGATGAAACCCGACGGCAACGCCGTCGCCATCTCCGAGAAGATCCACGACGAGATGTCCGACCTGCGGGCCGACCTCGGCCGTGGCGGCCGGCTCACCATCGTGTCGGACCAGGCGCCGTACGTGCAGCGGTCGATCAAGAGCCTGTTCACCGAGGGCATGCTGGGTCTCGGCTTCGCGGTCATCGTGATCCTGATCTTCCTGCTGTCGCTGCGATCCACCCTGGTCACCGTGGTCAGCATCCCGGTGTCGGTGATGATCGCGCTGATCGTCATGTGGATCAAGGGAGACACCCTCAACCTGCTCACCCTGGGCGGCCTGACGATCGCGATCGGCCGGGTGGTCGACGACTCGATCGTCGTACTGGAGAACATCAAGAGACATCTCAGCTACGGCGAGGAGAAACGCGACGCGGTACTGGCCGGCGTGCGCGAGGTGGCCGGCGCGGTGACCTCGTCCACCCTGACGACCGTCGCGGTGTTCCTGCCCATCGGCCTGGTCGGCGGCATGGTCGGCGAGCTGTTCGCGCCGTTCGCGATCACCGTGGTGGTGGCGCTGGCCGCGTCGCTGCTGGTGGCGCTGACGATCACGCCGGTCCTGGCGTACTGGTTCCTCCGCGCGCCGAAGCCGGGCGTGGACCACGCCGAGATCAGGGCCATCGCCGAGCAGAAGGAGTGGCGCAGCCCGCTGCAGCGCATGTACGTGCCGGTGATCCGGTTCGCCACCCGGCACCGCGTGGTGACGGTGCTGCTCGCGATCGTGATCTTCATCGGCACGCTGGCGCTCGCGCCGTCCTTGAAGACCAACCTGCTCGACTCGTCCGGCCAGGACACCCTGAGCCTGTCCCAGAAGATGCCCATCGGCACCAGCCTCGCCGCGACGAGTGAGGCCTCGGAGCAGATCGAGGCCGTACTGCGGGACCAGCCGGAGATCAAGTCGTACCAGGCCACCGTGGGGTCGAACGGGTTCGGTGCGAGCAGCTCGAACGAGGCGAGCTTCCAGGTGACGGTCACGCACGGGACGGACGTGGCCACGCTCCAGGACGAGCTGCGGGACGAGATCGACGCGCTGTCCGGCGTCGGCAAGGTGACCTTCGGCGACACCAGCGGGTTCGGCGGCAGCAACGTGCAGGTCGTGGTGACCGCGCCGGACGACGCGTCGCTGCGCAGGGCGGCCAGCCAGGTGGAGCACGCGGTCGAGGACACCGCGCACGTCACCGACGTACAGAGCGACATGGCCCCGAACAACCCGCAGGTACGGGTGAGCGTCGACCACAAGAAGGCCGCCGGGTACGGGCTGAGCGACGCCACCGTCGGCCAGTTCGTGCAGCAGATGTTCCAGGGCGCGCCGGCGGCGAAGATCGAGCTGGACGGCGAGGAGCGGGACATCGTCGTCCGGACCGGTACTGCTCCGTCCACACTGGACAAGTTGAAGGCCGCGAAGCTGCCGACCGCGGCGGGTGCGGTACGGCTGTCCGACATCGCCACGGTGAAGCAGGTGAACGGCCCGGTCACGATCTCGCACACCGACCGGAACCGCAGCGCCACCATCACCGGTACGGCCAACGCCAGCAACACCGGCCAGATCACCAGTGACCTGACCAAGAAGCTGGACAAGCTGGACCTGCCGAGCGGTGCCGACTACTCGATGGGCGGCGTCGGCTCGGACCAGTCCGACGCCTTCCAGTCCCTCGGCCTCGCGCTGGTCGCGGCGATCGCGATCGTGTTCATCATCATGGTGGCCACGTTCCGCAGCCTGGCCCAGCCGCTGATCCTGCTGGTGTCGGTGCCGTTCGCGGCGACCGGCGCGATCGTGGCGCTGCTGGCGTCCGACACCGCGCTGGGCATCGCGTCGCTGATCGGTCTGCTGATGCTGGTCGGCATCGTGGTCACCAACGCGATCGTGTTGATGGACCTGATCAACCAGTACCGGGCGCAGGGGATGAGCGTGGCCGACGCGGTGGTGGAGGGCGGCCGGCGCCGTCTGCGGCCGATCCTGATGACCGCCGCGGCGACGATCTGCGCGCTGCTCCCGATCTCGCTCGGGCTGACCGGCGAGGAGGGCGGCTTCATCTCGCAGCCGCTGGCGATGGTGGTGATCGGCGGCCTGGTCTCGTCGACGATGCTGACCCTGGTCCTGGTGCCGGCGCTGTACACGATCATCGAGGGCCGGCGGGAGCGGAAGCACCGCAAGCGTGCCGCCAGGCACGCCGCGGCGACGATGCCGCCGCCGGAGCGGGAGCCGGTCGGCGCCGGCATGTTCTGACCGACCCGCACCGACACGGACGTCCCGGTACGGCGGTGGACCCCTGGTCCGCCCGCCGTGCCGGGACGTCGTCGTACCGGCTCAGGGCTCCTTGGACATGACCACGATGGTCCCGGACACCTTGTCGTGCAGGCACTGGCGGCGCGGCAGGTCCCACAGGAACCACAGCTCGTCCAGCAGCCCGACACCGATCACGCCCAGCGGGTAGACGCAGAGCAGGTAGAACACCCAGCGCCACAGCGCGACCGCGTGCGGCGTACGACGCGGGTCGCTGGCACGCACCACCCGGATGCCGACCAGGTACTTGCCCAGCGCGCCGCCGTACCGCATGGTCGTCAGCGGCTCGTAGAGCAGGATCCACGCGCCGATCAGGACTCCCGTGAGTACGTCGGACGCCGTCCCGTCGGGGAGCATCGACCCGAACCAGCCGAGCAGGACCGCGCCGAGGGCCACGGTGATGATGTCGATGATCTTCGCGCCGAGCCGTTGCTTCGGCGCCGCGAAGAACAGCACGGTCTGTCCGGGGTACTGGTCCGGCGGCGTGTCCTCCGCGGTGTGCGGCAGTACCACCACGTCGCCCACCCGGTAGACGTGCCGCCGCACCCACCACGGCTCGGCCGGCGGCACCGTCCACCCGTCCGGCGGCGGGGGCGGCGTTTCCGGCCACGGCCCGTCTGGTGGCGGCGACGCGTCGGGTGGTCCTGGGGACGTCACGATGGCTCCCTGCGGTCGGCGGTCGCGGTCGTGGAAGAGCGTAGGACGCGCCGGCCAGGACCCCTCCCCACCGCTGTCGATCCGGGTACGGTCCGCAGCGGGCAAGGGACCGGGGTGGCGAGGGGTGCGGGGCATGCTGGGTGCACGATCGCTGGGCCGGCAGTTCGGGTGGCTGTGGGCGGCGTACGCGGTCAGTACGGTCGGCACCTGGCTGGCGTTCGACGCGTTCGCGCTGATCGCGATTCTCGTACTGCACGCCGGGCCGACCGCGGTGTCGATACTGGCAGCGGCCGGCCTGGCGGTGGGGGCGGCGGTCGCGGTACCGCTCGGTCCGTGGGTGGAGTTCCGTCGCAAGCGCCCGGTGATGGTGGCGATGGACCTGACCCGGTTCGGGGCGATGGCCAGCGTCCCCGTCGCGTACGCGTTCGGCTGGCTCAGCTTCGCCCAGCTCCTGGTCGTGTCGGTCGTCGTCGCCGCGGCCGGCATCACGTTCACGGCGGCCAGCGGCGCCTGCCTGAAGACGCTCGTGCGGCCGGCGGACCTGCTCGTCGCGAACGGTCGGTTCGAGTCCACCACCTGGACCGCCACCATGCTCGGCCCGCCACTGGGCGGGGCCGCGATCGGGCTGCTCGGCCCGGTGACCACGGTGCTGGTCGACGCGGTCAGCTACCTGCTCTCCGCGCTGGGGATCCGCGCGATCGGTGGTACGGAACCGCCTCCCGCCCGAGTCCGTGCGTCCCGGCTCCGGGCCGGGGATCTCGTCGAGGGGTGGCGGTACGTCCTGACCCACCCGGCGCTGCGTCCGCTGCTGGTCAACACCGCCCTGGTCAACGGCCTGATCATGGCGACTGCGCCACTGCTCGCGGTGCTCATGCTCGGCCGCCTCGGGTTCGCGCCCTGGCAGTACGGCCTCGCGTTCGCGGTGCCCTGCGTCGGCGGTCTCGTCGGCGCGCGGTGGGCCCGCCGGCTCGTCACCCGGTACGGGCAGCGCCGGGTACTGCTCGTCGCCGGGGCGTTGCGGGCGTGCTGGCTGCCCGGGCTGGCGCTCGTCCGCCCCGGCGTGGCCGGCCTGGCGCTCGTCATGGTCCTCGAGTTCGGCCTGATCACCTGCGCGGGCGTGTTCAACCCGGTGCTGGCCACCCACCGGCTTGAGCAGACGGCGATCGACCGGGTCGCCCGCACGCTGTCCGCGTGGTCGGTCACCACCAAGGTCGCCACCGCCGGACTGACCGCCCTGTGGGGTCTGCTGGCCGGTCTGGCCGGTGTCCGTACCGCCATCGCGCTCGCGGGTCTGCTTCTGCTGGCGACGCCGCTCCTGCTGCCCTGGCGCGACCGCGCGTCACGGCGCGAGCCGGAACTGCTGAGCCGTTCGACACCGACGACGCCCCACCGGGGGATGAGGTACGGCCGCACGGTGGACGCCGACCCGGCCCCCGGAGGGACCGGGCCCGCGCGGTCAGCAGATGGCGAGCAGTACGGAGAGGACGGTGCAGGTCGCCGATGCGGTGTCGTTGTCGTGGCCGGGATCGATGGGGACGGAGGCGGTGCGGGCGGCGGTGACGGTCACCGCGCCGACCCTGAGCGGGGACAGCGGCACCTGGAAGGTGGCCGTGGCGGTGTCGCCGTTGGCGATGGCGCCGAAGGTGCAGGTGACGGTACGGCCCGCGGCGGTGCACCCGGGTGAGAGGTGCCGGGCGGTCGCCGCGGCGGGCAGAGTCGCGGTGACGGTGGCCGCGTTGGCCGTGTCCGGGCCGGTGTTGTCCACGGTCAGCGTGTAGCCGATGGAGGCCGGGAGCAGCAGATTGGCCCTGGCGGTCAGGCCGATGTCCAGGTCCGACGAGGCGGGCCTGGTCGCCACGAAGTACGGGTTGACCGTGACGGCCGTGGTGGTGGTGACGGTGTCGGTGGCGGTGGCGATCACCGACACGGTGTTGCTGTAGTAGTTGGGAACGTAGACGCTGTCGCCGTCCGGGGTGACCGCCAGGCCGAACGGGCCCTGGCCGACGCGGACCGTGGCGGTGACGGTGTTGGTGGCGGTGTCGATCACCGAGACGGTGCCGGTGATGTGGTTGGCGACGTAGACGCGGCCGCCGTTCGGGGTGCCCGCCAGTTCGACCGGGTTGTTGCCGACCGGGATGGTGGCGGTGACGGTGTTGGTCGCGGTGTCGATCACCGACACGGTGTTGGTGGGGGTCTGGTTGGTGACGTACACCCGGCCGCCGGCCGGGTTCACCGTCACCCCGCCCACGATGCCGCCGACCGCGATCGTGGCGGTCACGGTGTTGGTGGCGGTGTCGATCACCGTGACCGTGCCGGCGAGGTGGTTGGTGACGTAGACGCGGTCGCCGGTCGGATCGACCGCCGCTCCACCCGGTGCGTCGCCGACCGGGATCGTCCTGGTGACGGTGTTGGTGGCGGTGTCGATCACCGAGACCGTGTCGCTCTCGGAGTTGGTGACGTACACGCTGCCGCCGTCCGGGTCGACCGTCACCGCGAACGGGTTGTCGCCGACCGGGATCGTGGCGGTGACGGTGTTGGTGGCGGTGTCGATCACCGAGACGGTGTCGGCGGCCTGGTTGGTGACGTAGACGCGGCTGCCGGCCAGGTTGACCGCCGCGCCGCCCGGGTTGTCACCGACGGGGACCGTCGTGATGACGGTGTTGGTGGCGGTGTCGATCACGGAGACCGTGTCGCTGGAGTAGTTGGTGACGTAGGCGCGGTGATCCGCTCCGGCCGCCGCAGCCGGGACCGTGGTCACACCGAGCGTGATCAGGCAACCGGCCACGGCCGCGGTGGTCAGGCGGCGCAGCCGCCCGCCGTGGGGGGAGTAATGCACACGAACCTCCTGAACGCTTTGGTTCGGGGCGAGTAACCACGTAGAGGATGACATCAGAGAGTCATCAACACAATGCACTGAGTAGCGCGCGGTGCTGGTTGTCGCGGCGTCGACGGATGCGCCCGGGAGGTCACCCGGGGCCCGCCCGCCCGGACGACGAGCAGGCGGAGTCGGGTCCGTCCGGTAAGGGATTTCGGCCTGAAGCCCTGCCCGAGCGGTGCTCCTCCGGGCTGGCCGCCGCGGTACTCACGTGGGAACCGCGGCGGCGGCCGGAGACGACGCTGGCCCGGCCCCCGAAGGGACCAGGCCAGCGGCACTGCGGAGGCTCGGGGATTTGAACCCCGGATGGGGGATAAACCCCAAACCCGCTTAGCAGGCGGGCGCCATAGACCGGACTAGGCGAAGCCTCCTGGACGGGAATCACACCCGTCGGTGGTCGAGAATACAGGGCGGGGCCTGGTCCGAGCAAAGGGCATCCGATGTGGCGCTCCCCTACAGCCAGGACACGTGACCGTGCAGCAGGTCGTACCCGACGAACGCGCCGATATCGAGCAGGCTGTGCGCCACGACGAGCGGGGCCACCCGCCGGGTGCGGAAGAACACCAGAGCGAACAGCACGCCCATCACGGCGTTGCCGATGAACCCGCCGAACCCCTGGTAGAGGTGGTACGAGCCGCGCAGCAGGGCACTGACGGCGATCACCGCCGGCAGTCGCCAGTCGAGCTGGCGGAGCCGGGTGATCAGGTACCCGACCACCACGACCTCCTCCAGGACCGCGTTCTGCACGGCCGACAGGACCAGTACCGGAATCGTCCACCACACCGACGGCAGTGCCGACGGGACGACGTTCGCGGCGATGCCCAGCGCGCGGGCCGCGAAGTACAGGCCGAGCCCCGGGACGCCCACGCACAGGGCCAGGACCGCGCCGCCGCCGAGGTCGTACCAGGGTCGTCGGGTGTCCACGCCGATGGCCGCGGCGCCGGGTCGGTTGGTCCGGCTGAGCAGGTGCACCGCGAGCAGCGCCGGTACGACCGAGAAGGCGATCCCGAGCAGCTGGTACGTCAGGTCGAGCCACGGTCGCCCCGGCGCCTGGGACGCGTTGAGGGTCGCGCTCTGGTCCGCGAGCGCCTTCGTGGCGGTCAGCTTGCCGAGCAGGCTGACCAGCGAGTACACCGCGGACTGGCCGAGCGAGACGGCCAGTACGAGCAGGACCTCGATGCCCAGGGTGCGCCGGTCGGGCAGGCCGGTGCCGCCGGCGACGGGTGCGGGCTCGGTGGTCACCGGCCCAGCATGCCACCCGGGTTCTGTGCGGCGACACGCCGAACGACGCGGCGCGTCGCTGCACACATGCAGTGGGTCCCTCGTTCTGTGCACCGACACGCCGAATGACGCGGCGCGTCGCTGCACACATGGAGTGGGTCCCACGTTCTGTGCGGCGACACGCCGAATGACGCGGCGCGTCGCTGCACACATGGAGTGGGTCCCACGTTCTGTGCACCGACACGCCGAACGACGCGGCGCGTCGCTGCACAGAACGAGGTGGGCGGTCAGGTAGCCAGGGGCCGGCGGGCGGTCTCGCGCAGGAACAGGTACACCACCAGCGAGATCAGGCACAGCGTGGCGACGTACCAGGGGAACAGCCCGGGGTGGTCCAGGGACGCGAACAGCGTGCCCACGTACGGGGCCGTGCCGCCGAACACCGCCACGGTCAGCGAGTACGGGAAGCCGATGCCGGCGGCGCGCACCCGGGCCGGGAAGACCTCGGCGTTGACCGCGGCCGCGATCGACGTGTAGCCGGTGAGCAGGACCATGCCGAAGCACTGGATCAGCAGCAGCGAGCCGAACGAGTTGCTGAGCAGGTGCAGCATCGGCACGACCAGTACCGCGAATCCGCCGGCGAACGCGATCAGCATCGGTTTGCGGCCGATCCGGTCGGACAGCATGCCGCCCAGTGGTTGGATCACCGCGAAGAACGCGAGCGCGATGGTGCTCACGACCAGTGCCTTCGACTTGTCGAAGTCGACCGACTGCTCCGCGTACGAGGGGAGGTACACCGTCCAGGTGTAGTACGCGATCGTGCCGGCGATGGTGATCCCGACGATCAGCAGCGACTGGCGGGGGAACCGGGTGAGCGCCTCGAACAGCCGGGGCCGGGCCTCGCGGCCGGTGCGGTACGTCTCGAGGGCGCCACGTCGGATCCAGAAGCCGATCAGGCTGAGTACGGCGCCGAACAGGAACGGGATCCGCCACCCCCAGCTCGACATGGCGGAGTCGGCGAGCGTACTGGACAGCAGCGCGCCGAGGCCGGAGGCGATCAGCTGGCCGATGGTGGTGGACACGTACTGGAAGCTGGAGAAGAGTCCGCGCCGGTTCGGCCGCGCCGACTCGACCAGGAACGTCGTCGACGCGGCGAACTCGCCGCCGACGGACAGTCCGGAGATCAGCCGGGCGAGGACGAGCAGGATCGGGGAGAGCACGCCGACCGTGGTGTAGCCGGGCAGGATGCCGAGCAGCAGGCTGCCCGCGCCCATCATCAGGATCGTCACGGTCAGCGCGTTGCGGCGGCCGAACCGGTCCGCGACGCTGCCGAGCAGCAGGCCGCCGATGGGCCGCATGAAGAAGCCGACCGCGAACACCGCGAAGGTGTCGAGCAGCGCGGTGAGTTCGTTGCCCTTGGGGAAGATCGCCGTGGCGAAGAACGGCGCCAGGAACGAGTAGGTGTACCAGTCGTACCACTCGACGGTGTTGCCGACGGAGGCCGCGAAGATCTGCCGTACCCGGTCCCGGCGGTCGGCGATGCCGGTGCCTGCCGTCGCGGCGCCGTCGGCGTCCGTGCCGTCGTCGGTTCTCGTGTCGTCCATGCCGGGGGACCTCCTGGGGGGCGGGCGCGCGACGGTCATGATGGCCCACCCGGCGGGTGCCGGCCACCGCTGTTCCTGACATGCAGGACGCCGGACGGGTCGGCGTCGTCCCGGGCAGTACCCGCGCGCGGCCCGGCCCCAAACGACGGTGCCGCCCCGGGTGGGCGCCCCGACCCGAACGACGGTGCCGTCCCGGGGGAGACAGACCACCTGAGCATTGGTTAGGCTAGCCTTACATCGATCTCGGGAGGCGACGTGGTGCAGGCACCGGCCCAGACCGCGACCGTGCCCGATCCGCTCACCACCACCGGACTGGGCGTCGGCTACACGGCCACGCCCGTGCTCGCCGACGTCGACCTCGCGCTCGCGCCGGGCACGGTGACCGTCCTGGTCGGCCCGAACGGCTGCGGCAAGTCGACCCTGCTGCGCACCCTCGCGGGCCTGCTGCTCCCGGTCGCCGGCGAGGTACGGCTCGGCGCCGACCCGCTCGCCCGGCTGTCCCGGCGCGAACTGGCCCGCCGGCTCGCGTTCCTGCCGCAGGCCCCGCTGGTACCGGCCGGCGTCGCCGTGCGCGATCTGGTGCGGCACGGCCGGTACGCGCACCGCGGCGCGCTGGGCCGGCACACCGCCGAGGACCGCGCCGCGGTCGACTGGGCCATCGAGGTGACCAGTACGACCGGGCTGGCCGACCGCAGGCTGGACGAACTGTCCGGCGGCGAACGGCAGCGCGCCTGGCTGGCCACCGTCCTGGCGCAGAGGGCCGGGGTGCTGCTGCTGGACGAACCCACCACGTACCTCGACCTGCGGCACCAGATCGAGGTGCTGGAGGTCGTACGCCGGCTGGCCCGGGAGCACGGCATCACCTGCTGCCTCGTCCTGCACGACCTGGGCCAGGCCGCCGCGTACAGCGACCACGCGGTGATGGTCGCCGGTGGCGCGATCGTGGCCGCCGGCCCGCCCGGCGAGGTCTTCACGGCACCGCACATCCGGCGCGCCTTCGAGCTCGACGTCGAGGTCGTCCACGACGACGTCACCGGCCACCTGGCCTGTTTTCCCAGGCTGTGACAGTTTCCTCAGGCTGTGCCATGGCAGCGCGGCCCGACCCCCAAGGAGAACCATGCGCACGTTGCTCGGAGTGCTGGCGGCGACGACGGTCCTCGCGCTCGGCGCCTGTTCGTCGGGTACCGCGGGCGATGCCGGCGGCTCGTCGGACGCGGGCGGCCACGGCACGCTGAACGTGACCGACTCGACCGGCCGGGTGGCCCTGGACGGGCCGGCGAAACGGGTCGTCGCGTTGGAATGGTCCTATGTGGAGGATCTGCTGACGGTCGGCGTGACGCCGGTCGGCGTCGCGGACCGGGCCACGTACAACACCTGGGTCAAGGGTGGACCGAAGCTGCCGGCCAGCGTCCCGGACGTGGGCGGCCGGGCCCAACCCAGCCTGGAGAAGATCAAGGCGCTGCACCCGGACGTCATCGTCGCGGAGAAGAGCCGGTCCACCGCGAACCGCGCCGAGCTCAGGAAGATCGCGCCGGTGCTGCTGTTCGACAGCTACTCCCCGAAGGACGCGCTGGTCACCAACATGACCGGCACCTTCCTCCGGCTCGGCCGGGCCGTCGGCCGGTCCGACCAGGCCGCGCGGGTGGTCGGTGACTACCAGAAGACGGTGTCCGACGCGAAGGCCCGGCTGGTCAAGGCCGGCAAGGACGGTACCGAGGTCACCCTGCTGCAGGGCTTCAGCGTGAACGGCCAGCCGAGCATCCGCGCGTACACCGACCACGCGCAGGCCGTCCAGGTACTCGCCTCGATCGGGTTGCACAACGCCTGGCACGGCAAGGACTCCGACCCGTCCGGGTTCACCGCGACCGGTGTCGAGGGCCTCGACGCGGTGTCCGACTCCACCGTGCTGTACGTCGCGCAGGCCAGCGACGACCCGTTCGCCGGGGCGCTGGCGCACAACGCGACGTGGCGTCGCCTCGGCTTCGTCCGGCACGACCGGGTGCACGCGCTGGACCCGGGCACCTGGTTCTGGGGTGGCCCGAAGTCCGACGAGATGCTCATCGATCAGGCCCTCGACGCGCTGGGCGCGTGACCGCCACCCGCAGCGCCGACCGGATCGCACCGGCACCGCCGGCCCGCCGCCTCCGCGGCGGGCTGGTCGCCGTCGTCGGTGTGCTGCTGCTGGCCGGCTTCGCGCTCGTGCACCTCGGCCAGGGCTCGTCCGGCGTCGGGCTGGCCCGGCTGCTTTCGCTCCTCACCGGGCACAGCGACCCGGACGCGCTCGCCGTACTGACCGGCAGCCGGCTGCCCCGGCTGGTCGCGGGCCTG
>JBAUUM010000928.1:0-10865 GCA_049582705.1 Actinocatenispora sp. | reverse complement strand
GGTTTGTGTTCGTGACCCCCGAGTACAACCACTCGATGCCCGGCGCTCTGAAGAACGCGATCGACTTCCTGTACGCGGAGTGGTCCAACAAGGCAGCCGGCTTCGTCAGCTTCGGGCTGCACGGCGGCACCCGCGCCGTCGAACACCTGCGCCTCGTGCTCGCCGAGGTGAAGGTCGCCGACGTGCGTACCCAGGTCGTGCTGTCGCTGTTCGCCGACTTCGAGATCGACGACATGAGCCAGCCGGGAACGTTCACTCCCGGCCCCCGCCAGGAGGCAACCCTGACCCGGATGTTGGACGAGGTCGTGGCCTGGTCCGGTGCGCTGCGCCCGCTGCGCGAGCCGGCCGGTGACGTGCTCGCCGAGGGCGCAGCCTCGCGGTGAGCCGCGCCGCGTCCGGCCGCCGTCCCGGCGTCGTCGTCGCGTCCGCCGACCGGGACCGGATCGGCTGGCCCACCTGGCGGCTGGCCTGGGTCATCGTGTTCGGCGCCTTCGCGAGCGGGCTGGACGCGTCACTGGCGAACATCGGACTGGACACCATCCGGGCGGAGCTGCACACCAGCCTCGCCGAGGTGCAGTGGGTGTCGACCGGCTATCTGGTCGCTCTCGCCATGTCGCTGCCGGTCTGCGGCTGGCTCGGCCGCCGGATCGGCGTCGGGCGGCTGTGGCTGCACTCGCTCGCGGTGTTCACCGTTGCGTCCGCCGCGTGCGCGGCCGCACCGGGCATCGGTTCGCTCGTCGCCCTGCGCGCGGTGCAGGGACTCGCCGCCGGGCTGCTGATCCCCGCCGGCCAGACCATTCTCGGTCAGGCGGTCGGGCCGGGACGGCTCGGTCAGGTGATGGCGACGTTGGGCATCGTGGTGACCCTCGGTCCGGCGCTCGGCCCGGTCGTGGGCGGGTTGGTACTGCACGCACTGTCCTGGCCGTGGCTGTTCCTGATCAACGTGCCCGTGGGCGCCGTCGGCCTGCTGCTCGCCCGCCGGGTCGTACCGCGGGGCACCCCGGGTACGGCGGCACCGCTGGACTGGTTCGGCCTTGCGTGCGTGGTCACCGGTCTGCCCCTGGTGGTGTACGCGTTCACCACCTGGGGCAGCACCGGCCCGCGGGCTGGTGGTGCCCCAGCGGTCCTGGTGCCGCTCGCGGTCGGGCTGCTGAGCCTGGCCGCGTTCGTCCGGCGCACGCTGCGTCGCCGGCACCCGTTGATGGACCTGCGGCTGTACCGCAACCCGGGGTACGCGGCCGCCACCGGCGCCGCCACCTTCAGCGGCGCGGTGATGCTGGGTGGTGGCCTGCTCCTCCCCCTGTACCTGCAGATCGTCTACGGCTTCGGCGCGCTGCGCACCGGGTTGCTGCTCCTGTCGCTGAGCGGCGGGACCGCGCTCGCCCTCCCGCTGGCGGGCCGGCTCACCGACCGCCACGGCGGCGGCATCGTCGCGATGTGGGGCAGTGCCGGCACCGTGCTGGCCGCGGCCGTCCTCGCGATCCTCGGCGCCGACACCCACCCGGCATTCATCCTCGCGGTACTGGCGGTGCTCGGATCCGGCATCGCGCTGGCCGCCGTACCGCCCGGGATCGCCGCGTACCGGGCGGTCCGCGCCGACCAGCTTCCCGACGCCACCACCCAGGTCAACATCGGTCAGCGGCTGGGTGGCGCGCTCGGCGGCGCGCTGTTCGCGGTCGTCCTGGCGCGTGGGCTGCCCGACAGCACCCTGACGGCCTTCCACGTCGCGTTCTGGTGGCTGGTGGGCGCCGCAGTCATCGGATTCGGCTGGTCGACGTGGCTGTGGCGCGCGTTACGTGCCCCGGGACCCGCTCCTGGCATCTGACGCCGGGTACGTGGCAGCTGACCGATACGGTGGCCGGATGGTCCTCCGTCGACTGGTTCTCGGCGCCGCCGCGGTGTGCTGCGCCGCGCTGTGCTGTTCGGTGCCGGCGAGCGCCGCACCGGGCGCGGACGATCCGGGCTGCGCCGCGCGCCTCGCCGACCCCGACGGCCGGTTGGGCTCGGGTGACGCGGTCCGGGCGCTGCGCCGGGACATCGACGCGGTGGCCCGGTCGGGCGCCACGGTCCGGGTCCGCGTCTACGGCCGGGTGCCCGGCAACGACCTGGACGCGCGGGAGCGCGCCACCGAACACGACTGCCCGTCCTGGCTGCGGGACGGCCAGCGGCGGCCGTCGCTGCTGGTCGTCGCCGTCGCCACGCAGAGCCGGCGGACCGGCGTCTACTACGGCTCCGACTACGACAACGCCCTCGACGGGTCGTGGCAGGACATCCAGCGCGAGCAGATGAACCCGCGGTTCAAGACCGGCGAGTACGCGCGGGGGCTCGACCAGGGCGTGCGGGCCATCCACGACCGGATCGAGACGGGCACGTTTCTCGGACTGACGCTGTCCGAATGGCTGGTGGGAGGCGCTCTGCTCTTCGTCATCCCGCTCTACCTGCTCATCCGGTTCATCGTGAACCTGATCGTCCGGGCCTTCGGTCGGGGCGGCGGACGTGGCGGTGGCGGAGGCGGCCGGGGCGGGGTCGGGGGGAGCGGCCACAGCGGCCTGTACGGCGGGGGCGCCATCGGCGGGTACTCGGGGAGCGCAGGCGCATCGGGTGGCGGCGGCGGTTCCACCGGCTGGTGACCGGGCGCGCCGTGCCGACCGTGCCCGGCCGACGGGGTCGGAGCCCCGCCGGCCGCGGCACCGTCACTCGGAGACGGACACCGCCCGGCGTCGGAGCAGGCAGTCGATGGACCACTGGCCGGGTCCGAGGAAGGCCAGGGCGAGGAAGGTCCAGCAGAACAGCGCCGCCAGTTCGCCGCCGTTCTGCAGCGGGAACAGCGCGTTCGGCTGGTGCACGGTGAAGTACGCGTAGGCCATCGTGCCCGAGCCGAGTACGGCGGCGACGCGCGTGACGACCCCGAGCGCGATCAGGGTGCCGGTGGCGAACTCGATGAGCGCGGCCCACCAGGACGGCCAGGCCCCGAACGGCACCGCGGCACCGCTGCCGCCCGCCCCGCCCAGGACTCCGAACAGACTGGCCGCGCCGTGGCAGGCGAAGAGGAATCCCGTGATGATGCGAAAGAGGGACAGGATCCGTCCCTGATTGGCAGCAATCGTGCCCTTCATGTCCAGTCTCCTTCATCCGTCAGGTCCGTCACGGTTACCTACGGGCGACGTTCGGTGATGGTTCACGAGATCGGGCATGATGTTCGCCAATGCCGCGGCGAGGCACGGACCACCCGGCGCTGAGCAGGACTTTCGGGACGGGACGTACCCGGTTGGACCGGCCGGAAGAGCAGGGTCACGCAACGGTCGGTCAGCGTGCCGCGACGGTGTGGCCGCGCCGCGACCGGCGACCCACGGCGTACGGAAAACGTCAGGGGCCTGCGGTAGTCCTGTGCACGGGCACACGTCGTGCCCGGCACGGTGACGGGGAGGGTCCGAGCGCATGGTGGGGATCGACGAGGTGCGCAGATACGCGCACACGCTGCCGCGCACGACCGAGGCAGTGGTACGTGACCGGGTGAAGTTCCGGGTCGGACGCATCGTCTACCTGGCGCTCTCCCCCGACGAGACCGTGATGGGCTTCGGGTTCCCCAAGGAGGAACGCGAGGCCCTGGTGGCCGCCGAGCCGGACAAGTTCCTCATGCCGGTCCCCTCGGACCTGCGCTACCAGTGGGTGCGGGTCCGGCTCGCCGCGATCGACGAGACCGAGCTGCGCGAGCTGATCACCGACGCGTGGCGGATGTGCGTACCGAAGTCGGTGGCCCGGGCACACCTCGGCCCCGACCCCACCTGATCCGTGGACCCGACCTGAACCGTCGCCCCGTGCGACGTCGGCTCGGCCAGACTGCCGCCGTGGGGGCACGGACCCGCGGACCGGGCCGGCGCCCCGGGGGGCGTCACAGCAGCAGCTCGACCATCATCGGCGCGAACGGGATGTCGACGACGACGCGGTGCGGCCGGCCCTCGGGGCAGAACACCGGCACCCGGGCTCCGGTCGCGCACAGTTCCTCGAAGCGACGCGAACCGTGGCCGTAGAACCGGTACCGCCGCAGGTGCCGGTACTCGGTGCCGTCCCGGCGATCCGTCCAGCGCAGGTGCACGGTGTACACGGTGCTGCCGGGCCCTCTGGCGTTGACGTGGTACCGGCTCTCCAGCCGGGTCACCCGGGCCGTCATCGCATCGACCCCACCGGCGCGCAGCCGGCGGATCATCAGACGCCGCACCCAGGCTCGGGCGTTGTGGTTGATCCAGATGCCCGCACCGACCGCGACGGCGACCCCGATCGGCAGTCCGGCAATGGACTTCGGCGTGCCGAGCAGGTGCGGCAGGACCGTGAGGGTCAGCGACACCCCGGCAACCGTGAGGGAGAAGTACAGTGCCGCGAGGACAGCCAGTTGCACCAGAGCCCAGGCGAGTACCGTGCCGAGCCGCAGCATCGGGCGGTGTCGCGCCGCGTCGACGGGTTCACCGGTCCGGCCTTTGGGCGCGCGGGACATCGCGGCTCCTCGGGAGGGTACGGGTCCGGCCATGGTAGGTCTGCGGGCCGAAACGCGCATCTCACCCGATACCGGGGTGGCCGTACGCACCTGCCGGTCCCACGGCGTACCGGAGTGCGGTCCGCGGCGCGCCGATCCCGGCCGGGGCCCTCGGCGGGGCCGTGTCTCCGGCGCCACCATGGGCGGTTTTCGAGCGTTCCGGGTCGACGCGGCGGCTGCTAGCCTGAATGGTGAGATGCCTGCGAAGCCCGTTGCGACGACGACCACCACGGCCTGCATCCGCGGTGACGCCGCTCTTGCGCGGGCGTTCGCCTTTCTGGGCAAACGGTGGAATGCGGTGCTGCTGGGCACCTTGACCGGCGGTCCGGCGGGCTTCCGCGAGCTGGCCCGCGCCATCGGCGGCATCAGCGACTCGATGCTCTCCGACCGGCTGAGCGCGCTGTGCGCGGCGGAGCTCGTGATCCGTACGGTCGACACCGGACCGCCGGTGGCGGTCACGTACGCGCTGACCTCACGGGGGCAGGCGCTGATCCCGGCGTTGGAGCAGATCTCCCGGTGGGCGCAGGAACATCTGCCGACCGACGGTGCGGGCCCGGCCGACGGCCCCTGCTGACGCATCGCGCGGCACGGCCCGTCCAACGCGTCACGCGGTACCACCCCGAGCGGGCTTCACACGACGCCTGAACAGGGCACGGCGCCGCCCGAACCGGGCTGCACGCGGTGCCACAGTGCGCGCTGCGTGCCGCGCCCCCGGCGTGGAAGCCCGCCCTGATCGCATTCTGTGCAGCGACACGCCTACTGGTACGGCGAGTCGCTGCACAGAACGACGGGGCATTCACTCGGTGCGGGGTCGACTCAGGCCCAGGTGATGACGTCCTCGTGCGGCAGTCGGGGCTGCCGGTCGAACCACGGGTCGACGCCCGGGTGGCCGAGGTTGACCACGAGGATCGCCCGATGCCGACCACCGGGGAAGAACTCCGCGCTGACCGCGTCGGCGTCGAAGCCGGCCATGGGGCCGGCCGCCAGACCGTGCGCACGCGCCGCGAGCAGGAAGTAGCCCGCCTGGAGGGCGCCGTTGAAGCGCGCGAACTTCTCCCTGCCCTCTTCGCCCGCAGCCTCGAAGTTGTCCTTCATCTGCGGGCGGATCGGGAACACCTGTGGGATGAACTCGTGGAAGTCGACGTCGGCGGCCAGGATCGCGACGGCGGGTGCGGTCTCGGTCTTCGCCTGGTTGCCCTCACTCATCAGGGGCACCAGCCGGGCCTTTCCCGCCTCGCTCCGCACGTAGACCACCCGCAGCGGCTGCGTGTTGGCGGCCGTGGGCGGCCACTTGGCGAGGTCCCAGATCGACGCGAGGGTCTCGTCGGAGACCGGCTCGTCGGTGAAGGAGTTCGCGGTGCGGGCATTGGTGAACAGCAGTCCACGGGCCTCCTCGTCGAGGACGGGGAGGCGCACGGCTGTCTGGTCAGGAGTCGTCGTCATGTCCACTTCAAGTTGAGTAGTCACTAGGAAATTCCGAGCAGGAGCCGTACAGGTGAAGTGACCTGGCCCACTCGCCCGGAAGCGTCGTACCGGACACCAACATTGTCACCGCTGCGAGCGGACAGCAACCTGCCCGTAACGCCTCCGGGTGGTCGCGCAGCGAGCCGGCTCCGACCCCGCGCCACCCCGGGTTGTCGACGCGATCCCGCCCGGCAGCCACCGTATCCGAAAAAAGTCGCTGGCCTGCCGTGTTGTCCTATCTCGCTACCTTGCAACCCATGATTATCAACCGTCGAGGGATCGCCGTGGCTGTCGTGACGGGCGTGCTCCTCGTGGGCGGCGCCTACTACGCGACCGGGCCGTCGTACCTGTCCAACCCGGTGGTCACGGCGACCGTGCAGACCTGCAAGGGGAAGGGCCCCGACCGGTTCTGCACCGGGACCTGGCCCGCGGGACACGGAACCACCCACCACGGCGGGATCGACAAGGTCGCCGACGCGCAGCCCGGCGACCACGTCCAGGTGCGAGCCAAGAACGACGACTCCGCCACCACCGCGCTCAAGCTCTCCACGGGCGGCTGGATATTCCGGGAGGCGCTCGCGGGTCTCGTCATCGCCGCCGGCATCGCGCTCCTCGTACTGCTCTACGTGCGCCGGCACCGCTACATCACCACCAACCCCGACCGGCGACCCGACCTCGAGGCCCGGGCGAACACGTAGCCCCACGGCACCGCCACCGGAACCGCGGCCCGAGCCACCTCGGGCGACACCCGGCGCGGTTCCGTCGGGTCCGGCGCGATTCGTCGGCGCGGTCGTGCCGCGGACCAGCGCCCCAGGATCGACGCCGCTACGCCTCGGGGCGCGGCTGGTCCAGGATGATGAAGCCGTCCTCGTCGTTGTCACCGAAGTCCTGGGCGTACCAGCGTCCCCCGACCGACAGGCACGCGTCCCGCACCTCGCGGACGAACCGGTTGAACCGTCCGCCGTTGAGCCCGGCCAACAGCCGGTTGTCCCGGTACTCGCGCTCCGTCGTGCCGAACGGAAACGTCCACGGATACCAGATGTCGGACCGCAACCCGATGCTGACGTGGATGTGGTCATCACCGAATGACACGCCTGCCAGGATCTCGACCGGCTGACCGAAGTGACCATGACGAACACCGGATACGCGCGCGACGTCAAGCATGTCGTGCGCCGATACCTCCTGCAGCACACCGTCTTCGCGCACATGACTGAGCCTGGTCGACACGGTGAGGTATTCAGTCTCGTCGACACCGAGCAGGAACCCGGGCGGATGCTGCCGGCTGGAATCGATCGACGACATAGCACGGATCGCTTCCGCCGATCCTGGAGTTCGAGAGAGAAAGTCGAGTATGAACCCATCGCGCCGACGGTCGTAACCGAGTTGCTCGACCTCGTCCACGATGAAGATGCTGTACGCGTCGCCCGCGCGAAGAAAGGCGTCGTGACAGGCAATGATCGCCTCGTCGCCACGGTCCAGGTCGATCTCGGCGCCCGCGTCGTACACGTCGTGATCGAAACTGCTCCACGTGTCAGCAGGGTGCGCCGAAGTCACCAAAGTCCCCTGCTCTCCACTCGAACGTACCC
The DNA here is from genome assembly GCA_049582705.1 of Actinocatenispora sp. Lineage (GTDB taxonomy): Bacteria > Actinomycetota > Actinomycetes > Mycobacteriales > Micromonosporaceae > Actinocatenispora. Next base: position 3,284 of record JBAUUM010000928.1, on the reverse strand, counting down.
TTCCCGGTGATCACCCGGAACAGCTCCAGCCGCGGCTCCGATCCGTCGCACAAGTGATGCGTGAAATTTCCCAGACTCGCAACCACCTGCTCTCGATCGTTCTCATACAGCGGGCTCGCCGGCTCCACAATGATCTGCGCGATCCTGGTGAAGCCCGGCGGAGTGCACTCCCTGATTCCATTCGTCGCTACCCCGCCCTCACCGTTGAGCTGCACGATGGCCTCCTTTGCCTTGGCTCGAAATCCCTTCGTCTGCCCCGTACTGGACTTCAGTTGGTAGGCGCCTTTGTTGGTCAGGTCGAAGATGTCCGCGTTGCAGCCCTGGTACTCCCCATCAATAATGATCTTGGCATTTGGGTTGTGCTCGAGGATCCGCTGCCCAGCCTCGATCTCTCTTCGGTAGCCGACCTTGTCCCTCCACCGCTTGTCCGTGCTGGCCGGGACGGCGTTGAGCTTGGTGGGCAGGTCCTTCCAGTTTTGCAGGCCACCGGTGGTGGCGAAGGTGGTCAACGCGTTGAGCAGGCCCTTGTCTACGGCGTCCTGCATAGTCTTCACCGCCGTGTCGGCGGGCACCCCGTCGGCGAGCATGTGGTTGAGGGCCTGCGCGACGGCGTACTGGTGGTCGGCGTCGAGGGCGTTGAACGTCGCGTTGTCGGTGGGGTCCAAGCCGTGGCGGACCAGGCCTTGGTACGGGTCGTTCTTCCCGGTCTCGCCACGGGCGTCCGGCTTGCCGCCGCTGTCGCCGGTGTCGGCGATGGCCGGGTAGGCGGCCACGCTGTAATGGACCTGGACCTCGGTGTGCGGGTTGTCCTGGGTGGGCTCCGGCGCGGGATTGGCGAACGTGATCGGGCCGGTCGTGGCGCTGTCGCCAGGACCGATGGGGCCGACCTCCACCTCGGCCGGGCTGGGCAGACCAGGGCTGGCGTCGGCGACGACGAGCGCGGAGCCGGACTCGTCGCCGGTATTGGTCACAGTGACGCTGAACGAGCATTGGTCGCTTCCGCAGTACGAGGTGTTCAGCGCCGGCTCGAATTCGGCCTTCTTGGGCTTCTGGTCCTCCTGCCGTGGCGGCGCCGAGACGCTGGGACCTGAGCTTGCCGCATCGGGCAGGACGTCCCTGGTCTCGTCCCGGGCGCGCTGGGCGGCGCGGTTGTCGGCCGGTTCGGGCGCTGCGGCGAGGAAACTCCCGCCGTCGGTGGTCTCGATCTGCTGGACCCCGTTGCCGATCGGTACGACCCGCGCCGGGCCCCGGTGTCCGGTCGGGGTGAACCCGCCGCCGTCGATCGGGCCACCGAGGTAGTCGATGCGGCGGGTACGCCGGTCGTACCGGACGGACCAACCGTCCGAAGTGGCGGTCATCAAGTGCGTGCCGGGGACGGGAGCGAGGTGCGCGCCACGTGTGATGGCGGCGACGAGATGGCCGAGGACGCGGGGTCGCAGTGCCCGGGCCACCTGGACCGGCAGCCCGCCGTCGGCGCCGGCGCGGGTCCAGTGACCGGCCAGCGCGTCGATCCGGTCCGGTGCGCGGTCGGCCCACCAGGCGGTGTCGCCGCGCAGGGCGGTGTCCCGTGAGTCGGCTCGCAGCGCGGCGCTACCACCGTCAGGATCGGTCAGCGTGCCGGTGGCATAGCCGGCCTGCGAGACGGTCAGGTCGGCGTGCACCGTGTGGGCGCCGTCGCCAAAGGCGGCCGTGAGCCGCACGGCCGGGGCGGCGGTCAGCGCCGAGCCGGGGTCGTTGCCGGTATCGGTGTCATCCGGCGAGCGGGTGACGCCGATGGTCAGCACGATGCCCGCGAGCAGCACGAGAGCTGCTGACACCGCCGATCCGATCAGCAAACGGCGCCGCTGGGCACGTGCCCGGGCGGCCGGCGTGTCCAGCCAGGGCGGGCCGCTGAGCGGCGCGGGCACTCCCAGGGGGTACTGGGTGATCGGTGGCGGCGGTGAACCGAGGGTCGGCAGTTCGGGCGGAGGGTTGTTCGGGGCCGGCCGGGTGGAGCGTTCCGGCTGGGCGGGCTGTTGGGGGTTCATCATGCGCTCCGCTCATCCGTGCTGACGTTCTGTGGTCTCGATTTGACCACAGTGCTACAAACCAACAGCTATAGGACGGGATCGCCGTTGCGGTACCGGCTACGGCGGCGAATCCGGGGGCGGTCGGACGGCCCGGTCGGCGTGGGGATTGAATATCGGGCGGAACGGGAACGAGGGGTGCGGATGGTGCAGGCGGCCAGCCGCTTCCGGTAGTCGCACGGGGGCCGTGTGCGGCGTGGTGAGTGGTGACGGAGGGACGTGGTCATGCTGGTAGCGGGCCGGTACCGGCTGACCGAGGTGCTCGGGCGCGGCGGGATGGGCGAGGTCTGGCTGGCCCACGACCAGGTGCTCGACCGGTCCGTGGCGGTCAAGCTGCTGGCCAGGAGCCTGGACGACCAGGCGATGGCCCGCTTCACGCTGGAGGCGCAGACGGCCGGCCGGCTGAGCCATCCGAACGTGGTGAGCGTCCTCGACTTCGGTACCCACGAGGACCGCCTGTTCCTGGTCATGGAGCGGCTCGACGGTCGTACGGTCGGCGACGACCTGGTGGAGCACGGTCCGTTCGACCCGAAGCGGGTGTCGACGATCGGCGGCCAGGTCGCGGCGGGACTGGCCGCCGCGCACAAGCAGGGCGTCCTGCACCGTGACGTGAAGCCGGCCAACCTTCTGCTGGCCGGACCGGACCGGGTGAAGATCGGCGACTTCGGCATCGCCCAGTTCATCGACGGCTCCGGCGGCCTGACCGTCACCGGGCAGCTGGTCGGCACCAGCTACTACCTGGCCCCGGAACGGATCTCCAGCGGGCCGGCGGTTCCGGCCTCGGACGTGTACGGGCTGGGCTGCGTGCTGTACCAGCTGCTGGCCGGCGAGCCGCCGCTGTCCGCGGACACCCCGCTGGCCACGCTGCACCTGCACCTCAGCACCACGCCCGAACCGCTGCGGAAGCGTCGCTCCACCGTGAGCAGGTCGCTCGACGGGCTGGTCATGGCGATGCTCGCGAAGGACCCCGGCGAGCGGCCGACGGCGAAGCAGGTCGCCGACGTACTGTCCGGTTCCGCGTCGACGGGGTTCGTCCGGACGCTGCTGGCGGGCAGCGCCGCGTCGGCGAGGTCGACGATCCGCCGCGGGCCTGCCGTCGCGGCGGCGTCGGAGTCGTCGGACGGGCCGGCGCCCTCGTGGCTGCGGTCCCGGAAGCTGCAGGTGGCCGTCGGCGGCGCGCTGGTCGCGGGTGCCGCGGCCGTCGCGCTGGGCCTCGGG